>NZ_JALKAZ010000002.1:300000-491275 GCF_023016005.1 Erythrobacter sp. F6033
TCGGCTCGCGCTTTTACGGCTTCACTTATGTCGAAGAGCTGTTCGCCGCGGCTGTCGCGCATGAGCTTGCACACAACCTGCTCGGTCATCGCGATTGGCTCGATAAAAACGGGCGAAAGCGCCGCAATGTCCGCGCAACCGAACGCGAAGCTGACAAATTGATGCCGTGGCTGCTCGCCAATGCTGGCTATGACCCTGCCGCCGCCGCCCAGTTCTTTCGCGAATACCAACCCAGCAGCGGCGGTGCGTTTCTCCTGCCCGGATCGCACGATTCCTGGCAAAAGCGCGCCAGAGCTGTCGAAGCCGAAGTGCCGCGCATTCAATCCTTGATTGAAGCCGGCGGGAAGGCCGATTGGTCCGCCCAGTTCGAGCGCCTGATCGAGCCAATAGAGCCGCGCTAAACAGCAAAACCTGCGCCCAGCCGGTGCGCACCTGCGCCGATCCATGCAAAACACACTGCTAACCGGCTAAAATTGAGCTATGGGTAAAGAATATGGCAGTGCTTCAAATTCAGCCAGCACCGTTTTTCGCGAGCAAAAACCGCGCCTTTTGGAATCTCCAGCTGGCCGGCTGGGGCGGTGCGTTTCTGCTGCGCGCGGTGAATGCTGCCGCCAATGGATTGCCATACAGCCAGCTAATCCTGATCCTGATTATGACTATCTCAGGCTTTTCTATCAGTCTGGTTCTCTCGGTTATCTATCGCCAATTGATCGGTCGCCGTCCTTTGGTCACATGGGGCGGCACGGTGCTGGTCCTGATCGGTGCAGTGATCGTTTACGCTTCGATAGATGCCTGGGTTCAGGTTCTTTATTATGGCGATGCGCGCGAGGCGACATTTGCGCAGCGGTTCATCGGCTTGTCGTTTATTCCGCTAACACTGCTGGGCGCGTGGAGCGCGCTGTATTTTGCGATCAATTACTTCCTGACGGTTGAGCAACAGGCCGACCGGCTGGAGCGGTTGGAAGCGCAAACCACCGCAGCCCAGCTTGCGATGCTGCGGTACCAGCTGAATCCCCACTTCTTGTTCAACACGCTGAATTCAATCAGCACGTTGGTTCTGCTCAAACAAACCGAGCCCGCAAACGCGATGCTTACCCGGCTTTCAAGCTTTCTTCGCCACACGCTGATTGCTGAACCTGGCAGTCAGGTGACGCTCGATCAGGAAGTCGAGACCCTTGGCCTCTATCTCGATATTGAGCGTATGCGGTTCGAAGAGCGGCTGCGCACCCATTTTGAGATTGAAGAAAAGGCCCGCGTGGCATGCCTGCCTTCGATGCTGCTTCAGCCGCTGGTTGAAAACGCGATCAAATATGCGGTCAGCCCGCAAGAGGAAGGCGCACGTATCTCTGTGACCGCACGCGTCGTTGGCGAGCGGCTTCGCATGACTGTTGAAGATAGCGGCCCCGGCGTTGATGGGCCGATGCAAAACACGATGATTGACCATCTCGGCAACCCCTCGCCCAGTCAGACCGTGTCGACGGGTGTCGGCCTCGCCAATATCCGCAACCGTTTGATGCAGGCTTATGGCGACAGCCATCTCTTCGAGACACGCTCTGAGCCCGGCGGCGGCTTCACAGTTATGATCGAAATCCCATATCAGCCTTTAAGAGAGGCTACGCCCGACAACCCCGAAGCAGACGATGCTGGATCACCCCCCGATGCCAGCAACGTCATAGAATTAAACCCCCAACGCGCCACTGGATCATAGTTATGACTATTCGCACCATCCTCGTCGACGATGAGAAACTCGCTATTCAGGGCCTGCAAGTGCGGCTCGAACCTTTTGAAGACGTCGAAGTGATCGAAACCTGCTCGAATGGCCGCGAAGCCATCCGCAAGATCAAGACCGAAAAACCCGACCTTGTCTTCCTCGACATTCAAATGCCCGGTTTTGATGGATTTTCCGTCGTCAAAGGCGTGATGGAAATCGAACCCCCGCTGTTCGTTTTCGTAACCGCTTATGAAGAACACGCGATCCGCGCGTTTGAAGCCAACGCCGTCAACTACCTGATGAAACCGGTGGATGAGGACAAGCTCGCCGACACAATCGAGCGTGTGCGCCAACGCATTGCCGAGAAGAAATCGTCTGAAGATGCCGACAAATTGCTCGACGTGCTGGCCGAGGTCGCACCAGACCGCGCCGCCAATTTCAGCGAGGGCGATGATGCTGGAGCGGATCGTTTTGAAAAACTGATCAACGTGAAAGATCGCGGCCAGATTTTCCGCGTCGAGGTTGAAAGCATCGAGCATATCGAAGCGGCGGGCGATTACATGTGCATCTATACTGGCGACAACTCGCTGATCCTGCGCGAGACGATGAAGGATCTGGAGCGGCGCCTTGATCCGCGCAAATTCCAGCGCGTCCACCGTTCGACAATCGTCAATCTCGACCAAGTGCGTCAGGTGAAGCCGCACACCAATGGCGAATGCTTCCTCGTGCTGGATAGCGGCGCAGAAGTGAAAGTTTCGCGGTCTTACAGAGATGTGGTCGCGCGTTTCGTGCATTAAGGCTTTGCGAATGCGCATCCGCGCATTCGTCCTCGCTAGATGCGCAGCAGAGCTGCGCCCGCTGCGGGCGGGCCGTCGCCCTTGCGGTCGCTTTGCGACCGATCTTCGCCGCTAGCCTTCCAATTTGGCACCGGTTCGACGCCGCAGGCGTCGCAAGCCCGACGGGGCGTCGCGCCTGATGGCGCGCAGCCAAGTGAGCGGATGCGAACGCTGGCGCTTGAAGCGAAAAACAAAAAACTCCTCCGCTTGCGCAAAGCAAACGACTCCGCCAAACCCGATCTCATGGCTTTCACACTCCTCGGTTTTGACCTCGACAAATTTGTTCGCGAAACTCTTGATGAAGACCTCGGCGTCGGCCTTGAAGGCGGCGGGGCGGATGTCACCTCGACCAGCGTGATCCCCGCCGATGCACGCTTTTCAGGCGTGATGGACAGTCGCGATCCTGTAGTGGTTGCGGGCTTACCGTTGGCCGAAGCGTTCTTCCGTTCGCTTGATCCCGGCGTTGAGATTGAAACGCTTGTCGCTGACGGCGACAGTGTGAATTCAGGCACCGACCTGATGCGGCTTAAGGGCAATGCTCGTGCGCTCCTTACCGCAGAGCGGAGCGCGCTCAATATCGTGCAACACCTCTCAGGCATTGCGACCATGGCGCGCGAATATGTCGATGCGATGGACAACCCCGATTGCACTTTGCTCGACACACGCAAGACCCTTCCCGGGCTGCGCGTGCTGGAGAAATACGCGGTCCGCATGGGCGGCGCGCAGAACCACCGAATGGGCTTGTGGGATGCCGCCATGATTAAAGACAACCACGTCGCGGTCGCTGGCAGTGTTGGCGAAGCGGTGCGGCGCGCGCGCGATGCAGGCGTCAAACCGATCATTTGCGAAGTCGACCGGCTCGACCAGATCGAACCTGCTATCGAAGCGGGCGCGCACCACCTGTTGCTCGACAACATGTCACCGGATGTCCTTAAAGATGCGGTCGCCATCGTCGCAGGCCGCACCGCCACCGAAGCAAGCGGCGGGATCAATCTCGATACGATCAAGGCAAAGGCCGCGAGCGGCGTTGACTATTGCTCCGTCGGCCGGCTCACGCAAAGCGCCCCCGCCGCCGATGTCGGGCTGGATTTCACGCCGCTGTGAGGATTGCCAAAGGTCCCCGGCCTTGGTCCATCAATCTGTTCGCGGGCATCCTGTTGATCCTAGCGCTCTGGAATCTGTCTGTCGCGCTGTTCGATCTGCCCGCGCAAGAGGAGTTTCTGCGCTCGCTTGGCTTGGGGCTCGACTGGAACCGCGACTGGACCATTGTGACAAGCTCGGCATGGTTCACCATTGAGCTGATCCCGATTGCTTTGGTCTGGGTGGCCGCCAGCCGCTTTGCTCGCGTCTTCGTCGGCTGCATGGCGGGATTGAAGGCGGTATTGCTTCTCACCAACCTTCCCGCGCTCTATGCCTTGCCCGGAATGCTCGCGGGACAATCGATTTCGCTTGCAGCGGTCGCGTTGCTCTTCACAAAGGGTGCCAATGACTGGTTTTCTGCGAAGGAAGCAGACCCTGAAATATTCGAATGATCTGCAGTGAGAGAAGAACTTATGAAACCCAAATCCATCATCATGTTCGACAAGCTGTTCTGGATCTCGATGATCTTGGGTCTGCTCTATCTGGCCTACACATGGAACAGCATCTTTGCTGAGCTGGACACAGCCGAATTCGGCGACGATCCAATGGTCAGAAGCATTCTCATCGGATCGCTGATTGTGGGCCTGCTGTTCGCTTACGGCATATCGATCCTGCTCTGGTATTTGACTTCACGCAAAGCGAACAATGTCGCCCGCTGGATTTACATCGTGCTGACAGGGCTCGGCGTGCTGATGACTATTGGCGGCCTTTTCGCGCTGCCGATGGATGAAGTGATCATATCGATCGGACTATCGCTCCTGCAGATTGCAACGGTGGTTTACCTTCTGCTGCCGGATGCCGCCGCTTGGTTTGCGAACAAAGGCAAGCCTGACACGGACATCTCGACATTCGAATGACTCGCACGGCTCAATTGTTCGCTATTGCGGCATTGGCGATACCTGGCCAGCTCGCCGCTCAGGCCTATCAATGCCGCGCGCCCAATATTGCCAGCGTACCGCAGATTTCCTCGGATAGCCGTCCGCGCAATCTGCCGGTAACTGGCTACACAATGGCGCTCAGCTGGTCGCCGGAGTTCTGCAAGCCGCGCCAAGACAGCCGCTCTCACAAAGTCCAGTGTTCGGGCGACAATGGGCGGTTTGGCCTGGTGGTGCATGGTTTGTGGCCGCAAAGCGCGAATGGCAGCTGGCCGCAATGGTGCCGCGCGCCCGGTGTTCTCACCCCGCAGGAACTCCGCCGCAACATGTGCATGATGCCCTCGGCCCGCCTCGCAGCGCGCCAATGGGCAAAGCACGGCAGCTGTATGGTCAAAAAGCCGGAGACCTATTTCAAAGTTACGCGCATCCTGTGGGATAGCTACCGAATTCCTGATTATGACCGGATCAGCCGCGAAGATGATTTGACCGCGGGCCGCATCCGCAAAGCCTTTGCCGATGCTAATCCCAGTGTTTCAGCCAGCGCGGTGGGCGTAAAGCTCAACAGTCGTGGTTGGCTGCAGGAACTGCGCATTTGTTACGGGAAACGCTTCAGGCCTACGCGCTGCGATGACAGACGCTTTGGTGCGAGGGATGGTGTCAAAGCGAAGATCTGGCGGGGGTTGTGAAGGCAAATTGATTCAGATCAAGGCGCGGATTTGCGAATCGCAATATTCGAGTCAGCATGATCAACATCGAAAAACTCTCCGGCAAGGCGCATCACATGGTTGTGATGGGTGAATTCCTTCAGGCAGATGCTCAGCGGCTTGTCGATTTCGCTGGTGAGTGCAATGCGGTGGGCGGCGGTGGAAACGTCCTCATTGACCTAACAGCGGTTACCGATTTCTCGTTTTCCGCCGTAGCAATCGAATTGGCCCACATGCCAACCCTGTTCAAATGGGTGTACGGCCTCGATCGGATCGCAATCATCTCAGACAATGATTGGGTGCGGACCGGAGCCCGGATTGAAAGCGCGTTGCTGCCCGGTGTCACCTACGAAGTGTATGACGAGGATGAAGTAGACGCAGCCGTCGCTTGGATCAAAGAGGGAGCCGACGGCGCACATACTGGCGCGGTCCGCGAACTCGACCTCGGCAAACCCGACATCGCGGCATATGAGATATCGGGAAGGCTGGACCGCGAAGAATCCGAACGCGGAACGGCCATGATCCGCTCCCGGTTCGCCGCATCCGATTGCTCACGCTTGATGCTCGTCATCCGCAATTGGCATGGATTTGATGCAGACACGATGTTCAGCAAGCAAGTTTTTTCAGCCAAGCTTGAATTGATGAAGCAGCTGGATCGTTATGCAATTGTCGGCGGGCCGAAATGGATCAGAAACATGGCAGGCCTCATAGATCCGCTGATTAAGCCGAAGCTGCGTTGCTATGAACTGGATGAGCAGGACGAAGCGATTGCGTGGCTGGAAGCCTAATCTGAGATTGTAGCTGACCCGATCTCTGTATCACCGCTGCGCCATTATTTTCGCCGTTCCTTGAAAAACGCCTTTAGCAATTCTGCCGCTTCACCCTCTCCCATGCCCGAATAGACCTCTGGGCGATGAAGGCATTGCTCTTGTTCGAAAACCCGTGAGCCGTGCTCCACCGCGCCGCCTTTGGGATCGCTCGCGGCGTAATACAGCCTTGCAATCCGTGCGTGGCTGATGGCTCCTGCGCACATCGCGCAGGGCTCAAGCGTGACATAGAGATCGCATCCCGTCAGCCGCTCGTCTTCCAGTTTGGTCGCAGCTTCCCGTAGCGCGCGAATTTCTGCGTGACCGGTCGGATCGGGCGGTGTGCGGGTTGCATTGGCAGCCACCGCGATAACCTCACCGTTCTTCACCACCGCCGCTCCAACGGGCACCTCATCAGCCTGCGCAGCGTCATGTGCGGCGTCTAGCGCTATCTGCATCGGTTGCGGGATCGGCCATCTGGTCATAGTCACCGCGCTAGCGATGCAGGCCCACACGCGCAACTTTGCTTGACGATTCGCCAGTGCGGGGTTAAGTGCGCCGCTTCCCGGGATAACCCGAGCTTTTGGTCCGCCGAATCATCCGTGCGGCCCGTAACCGTGAACAGACGAGAGATAACATGTCGCGTATTTGCGAACTGACCGGCAAAGGTCGCCAGGTGGGCAACAATGTCAGCCACGCCAACAACAAGACCAAGCGCGTTTTTCTGCCAAACCTGCAGAACGTCACGCTGCTGAGCGAAAAGCTTGATCGTGGTTTCAAATTCCGCGTGTCGACGCACGGTCTGCGCTCGGTTGAGCACAATGGCGGTCTCGATAACTGGCTGCTCAAAACCAAAGACGAAAAGCTTTCGACTCGCGCTCAAAAAGTGAAGCGTGAACTTAAGAAAGCGGCTGCCGCTTCTTAAGCCTTACGGCTAAAGCGATATGCGAAAAGGCGTGCGGAGTTCGCTCCGCGCGCCTTTTGCGTTTCCGGTGCGGCGGCCTACCTTATTCGCCGATTGTGTCCGGATCGAGGATCAGCTTTGCCAGCAATGTGCGCTGCATAACCGACAGGTTATCATCCGAGATCAGCCAGATCGCGACACGCCCATCGGGTAGAGCGCGTGCAGCAATCCCTTCGTAATTTTCGCGCGGGATCACGCCTGCCAGATTGAGCGTGACCTGCGGTGCCCAGGTATCCTCGCTGCCTGTTTCGGGAGCCGGCCCGATGGCCAACTTGCTCTCAAACGGCGGAATACCGACGGACGGCGCTAGGTTCCGCAGCAACAGCACAATCCGCCCATCGGGCAACTGCACCATATCGGTGGTCGCATGGCCCGGAACCGGCGGAAGATAGGCGAAGGTGGTGTGGGCCTCCTCTCCAAGAGGATCATCGGAATAGATCAAGCCGGTGCGGCGGCCCTCCGGGATCACAACAAACCGCCCGTCATTCAGGCGGGTCATTGCCTCTGCACCGGTGTTATTCGACCAACCAAGCGCTTTTGCATCGAGCTTTAGAATGCCCGTCGGAGTATGGTCGGCGGTGAAACGGTGAATGCCGTGATTGTTCTCTAATGACGCCCAATAGGTACCGCTTTCGGGATCACGCGTCGCGGCCTCTATGTCGGCAAGCATGGTTGGCCCGGCGACGGCGAGAGTTTGGCGAATCACGCTTGCCTTGGGATTGGGCTGATCAGGTTCGGTCAGGCTAAAGCGCGCGCCGCGATCAGACAGGCTGAGGAGGCGGTTATCCGGAAGGGCAATCAGCGAGGAGAACCCGCCGAATATCAGGCTTTCGCCCTCATAATGCCAAACGCCCTCGACGCTCCATCCCGGCGTATCCGTCTCGCCCGAAGTCTGAATCTGTTCGGCATTGATTTCGGCGGGCGGTTCCCACGAAACGGGCGTGCGCAGGAAAGTGCCCGGCGCGCAAAGGCAGGCGATCATGATCGCCGCAAATACGCGGCGGCGCCTGCTCATCTCAGTTCATCGGGCCGGTAAACAGCAGGGGATCAAGCCGGGCATCGTTCCATTTCAGGCTCCAGTGCAGGTGGGGCCCGGTGGAGCGACCGGTCGAGCCGACATTGCCGATATAATCGCCCTGTTTGACCGTCTGTCCCTCTTTCACCGCCAGCTTGGACGCGTGAAGAAACGCGCTGTTGAGGCCCGCGCCATGATCGATGATGATAATGTTGCCCTCAAGGCTGAAACCCGTCCGAGCGAGCACCACTACACCGTCAGCGGGCGCGACAAACGGCACACCGTTGCCCGGCGCGATATCGATGCCCGAATGATAGCTGCCCGGTTCGCCGCGATAGATGCGCTGGCGGCCGAAATGACCGGATATGCGCCCTTTCACCGGCCAGACAAAATCCTGCTGCCAGCCAGTCGATCCGGTGACCTTCTCGCGCGCGCCTTTGATCGCCAGCCATTCCGGCTCGCGCTTCTTCCACCATGCCTCGCTGCTGCCACCGCCGCGCTTGGCGACATTGACCCGCTGGATGTTCCATTTGCGCGGAGCGATCTTGAGGGTCTTCTTCACAATTATGGCGCCGTGAGCCATTAAGAGGAGCTCTTCAGCACTATCGCGATCGAACGCGGCGAAAAACAAGCCATCATCACCAACAGGTATTTCCTGACCGTCCAACAACACAACCGTAGTTCCGGTAGGAGCCAAACCCCTAATATAGCCACCTTGAGTCAGCTCGCCAGAATACGAAAAATTCATAACAGGATGAATGCTCGGCTCAGGCGGCGGGATGTAAATCACCTCCTGAGCATCCGCGAACGCTATAGGTTTTGCATCGGTTTCAGACGCGCTGGCTTCAATAGGCTCAGCGATTTGGACGCCTCCACAGCCGGAAGTCGCGCAAGCCAGCGCCAAGGCAATCCAACTCAATGCCATGGGCCTCACCCTTCGCCGAGGAGACGGCGCGTGGCGATTTCCGGCGAGGCATAGGCCTCCTGATGCTCGGAGCTCCAATAACGCAGCTCCTCAAGCGGAATGACTTCGCCCGAAACGGCGCAATAGACGTGTTGGCCGGGCCGCAATACGCGGAAGGCAGAGGGGCCATAATGGAGTTTGGCGGCTTTATCGCCGGAGGACATCAACATGGGTCAGGTCTCTAACATCGTGGGTTCAGTCAAACAAATCGTTCTGCTGCGGCGGAGTTCCGGTGGCAGGTTTGGGTTTTGGCGCGCGTTTTGGCTTGGGCGATGACGAAGCCAAGGGCGAAGCACCTGTCGTCACTTCAAGCATGTCATCCTTGAATTGAAGCTTAAGCGCCGCCTCGCGCTCGGCCTGCGCCTTTGACGTTAGCGCCTTTCCGGAGGCATCGCGGACAATCGCATAACCGCGCTCCAGAGGCCGCTCTGGATGAAGTTGCTCTGCCAATCGCGATAGGGATGCAAGCGCATCGCGTTTATTCGCCAGCGGGCGCTCGACCAATCCGCGAACCAATCGGGCATTATCAAGCCGCCGCTTTGCATCGCTATGCGCGCGTTTTAGTGCGTTCGGCGATAGCCGCGAGGCCACTCCAGCGAGGCGTTCACGCCCCTGTCCAGCGCGGTCCATCAATCCGCGTCGCAATCGCTCGGATGCCTCATCGAGCCGCTGCGATTGCGCCTGAAGAACCTGTTCGGGCTTTGGCAAACGGCGCACCCGCGCCTCCAACCGCTCGCGGCCTAGCTCGACAGGACGATAGACAGCGCGGCGTTGGCGCGCGGCGAAGTCTGCCAATGTCGCATCCAGATCGACCCGCACCGGAACGGCCATTTCGGCTGCTGCTGTCGGTGTTGGCGCGCGCCGGTCGGCCGCGTAGTCTGCAAGGGTCGTATCAGTCTCATGCCCGACAGCCGAAATAACCGGAATGGTACATTCCGCTATCGCTCGAACCACCGTCTCTTCGTTGAAGCTCCACAAATCCTCGATCGAACCGCCACCGCGCGCGACGATCACGACATCAGGGCGCGCCACTGCACCGCCCTGTGGAAGCTCGGAAAACCCTCTAATCGCTGCAGAAACCTGCTCTGCTGCGCCTTGGCCCTGAACCAATACAGGCCAGACCACGACATGGCTAGGAAAGCGATCCGCCAGCCGGTGCAGGATATCGCGAATAACCGATCCGGTCGGCGAAGTAACCACACCGATAGTGCGCGGCAGATAGGGCAAAGCGCGTTTGCGCTCCCGGGAAAACAGCCCCTCCGCCTCCAGCCGCGCTCGGGTTTTCTCCAGCAAAGCCAGCAAAGCGCCCTCACCCGCCAGCTCAAGGCTATCCATCACGATCTGGTATTTTGACCGGCCCGGATAGGTCGTCAGCTTGCCCGTCGCGATCACTTCCAACCCGTCTTCTGGCACGAAGGCCATGCGGTTCGTATTGCCGCGCCACATCACGCCATCAAGCACGGCTTTGTCGTCTTTGAGCGCGCAATAAAGGTGGCCAGATGCGGCCCGCTTTACACCGGACAATTCCCCGCGCAGACGCACGTGACCGAAACGATCCTCGACACTGCGTTTCAGCGCCTGCGAAATCTCGGTGATCGACAGCGGCTCGGCGTTGTCGCCCTGACGCTCTCGCGCTACCAAACCGCCAGATTCGGAATCGTCATAATTTGAGGGGGCGCGAGCCATGAATGTCCTTTTGCTTGGATCGGGTGGACGCGAACATGCGCTGGCATGGAAGCTGGCGCAATCCCCTACGCTAACCCGGCTGTTTGCTGCCCCCGGAAATCCCGGCATTGCCGAGTGTGCGGAGCTGTTGACGCTGGATGCGAGCGATCACAACGCATGCATCGGTTTTTGTCAGGAAAACGCGATTGATCTGGTGGTGATCGGGCCGGAAGCGCCCTTGGTCGACGGCCTCGGCGACAGTCTTCGCGCGGCAAACATTGCGGTGTTCGGCCCCGACAAAGCCGCGGCGCAATTGGAAGGGTCAAAAAGCTTTACCAAACAGCTTTGCGACCGCGCCAATATCCCAACTGCGCGTTACACAGAAGTGTTCAATTACCGCGAAGGGCTCGATGCCCTTGGCGACTTTGAGAAACCCTATGTCATCAAGGCGGACGGGCTGGCAGCAGGCAAAGGCGTGTTCATCGCGGAACACAATGACGCCGCACGCAACGCGTTTATCGAAATTTTCGGTACTGACAAAATGGACACTGTAGAGGGTTCAAAAGCGGTGATCGAGGAGTTTATGACAGGCGAGGAAGCGAGCTTCTTTGTCCTGACCGATGGCGAGACGATTCTGCCATTTGGCACGGCGCAGGATCACAAACGCGTTGGCGAAGGGGATGAAGGCCCGAACACCGGCGGTATGGGTGCCTATTCACCCGCACCCGTCCTCACACCAGAGCTGCAACAGCGCGCGATTGACGAAATCATTCGCCCGACAGTCGACACAATGCGCGCCGAAGGCATGCCCTATTCGGGAGTGCTTTATGCCGGCCTAATGCTGACCGATCAGGGGCCTAAGCTGGTCGAATACAATTGCCGCTTTGGCGATCCAGAATGTCAGGTCCTGATGATGCGCCTGCAGGGTGACCTTGCCGCAATCATGCTCGCCTGCGCCAAAGGAGAATTGGCCAGCGTTGAAGCGCAGTTTGCCGAGGAAACCGCCCTAACCGTGGTGATGGCGGCGGAGGGCTACCCAGCAAGTGCCAAAAAGGGCGGCGCTATTGAACTGGGCGAGGCTGAAGCAAGCGGCGCCAAGGTCTTCCACGCGGGCACGGCGATGAAAGACGGCGCGCTGGTCGCAAATGGAGGCCGAGTGCTGAATGTCGCTGCGCGCGGAACGAGTGTTACGGCGGCGCAAAAGTCGGCTTACGAAGCCGTCGATGCGATCAGCTTCGAAAGCGGGTTTTGCCGCAGGGACATCGGCTGGCGCGAAGTTGAGCGGGAAAATCCGCAAAATTGATCTGAGTCAATGAGGCCCCACGCGGCTCATGCTCTATTGCGCGCATGAACCAGTCCAAAGGCCTATGCACCGTCGCCCTAATCGTCTCCGCACTAGCGGTTGCTGGGTGTCAGCCGCACCCGAGTCCACAAACTGCTGGCTCCGGATCGCCGCCCTCCCTTATCGCAGGGGTCTGCGGCGATTGCCACGGGGTGGAAGCACCCTTCATCTCGCCCAACCCGGAAGCCCCTGGCTTTGATGCCATCGCCAATCGCGAAGGTCTGAATGAAAAGACGATGAACTCTTGGCTGCTCAACGCGCACAATTATCCGCTCCAGATGGAGTTTGAATTGTCTGAAGGGGAAGCCAAGCAAATCGCCGATTACATGCTCACGCTGCAGAGCGACGATTATGAGCCAGAGCAGTGATTTTCCTACTTCGATGAGCGGCGCTAACCTGCGCGCGGCTCTTTCAAATCGTCAGCTTCCCCGCTCACAATGCGGGCGTTTCAGTTGGACATATGTCACCTGTGTCCAACATCGCTAACTTCATGAATTACAGGCGAAATACCATGTAGGCACCGCATGACACTTCGCCGATTTGTCATGTGGTGCCTACAGCTTTTCAGCCATCAGTGCCTGCATGTCGGTCTCCGGACGCGGGCCGTAATGCGAGATCACTTCGGCAGCGGCGATTGCGCCGCGTTTCAGGCAGGTTTCCAGGGCTGCGTCTTTGACAAAGCCAGATAGGAAGCCCGCCGCAAACTGATCACCTGCGCCGGTTGTGTCGATCACTTTGGCGACCGGCTCGGCGGCGACTTCGGCGCGTTCTCCGTGTGCAATCGCAACAGCACCCTTCTCGCCTTTGGTCGCGACCAGTACCGGCACCTTGCCAGCAATCGCGGCAATACCCGCTTCGAAATCATCCTCGCCAGTCAGCGTCGCGAGTTCGCTTTCGTTGACGAACAAAATGTCGATCACGCCGTCTTCGATCATCGCACGGAAATCATCGCCATGCCGATCAATCACAAAGCTTTCACTGGCGGTAAAAGCGACCTTGCGACCTGCCGCTTTTGCAACGTCGATTGCCCGGCGCATCGCACGGCGTGGTTCTTCGGGATCCCACAGATACCCTTCGAGATAAAGGATGCTGGCGCTGGCGATCAGATCTTCGTCCAGCGCAGCGGCGGGCAGGAACTGGCCCGCACCAAGGAAGGTGTTCATCGTCCGCTCGCCATCCGGCGTCACAAAGATGAGGCAGCGGCCCGTAGGCGGCTCAGATTCGCGCATCGGCGTGTCAAAATCGATGCCAGCCGCGCGAATATCGTGGGCGAACACTTCGCCGAACTGGTCATTAGCAACCTGCCCGATAAAGGCGCATTGCGTGCCGAGCTGTGCAAGGCCCGCCAGCGTGTTGGCGGCCGAACCGCCTGATTTTTCAGTCGCTTGACCCATTGCTGCGTAGAGCGTGTCAGCGCCATCTGCATCCACAAGCGTCATTCCGCCGCGATTGAGGCCAAGCTCGGCAATGGTTTCATTTTCGCAACTGGCAATAATATCGACGATGGCATTGCCGATAGCGATCACATCATAGCGTGGGTCTGTCACAAAAAGGCGTCCTGTCATGAGAAGTGTTTGAAGTTCGCGACCGCCTAGCCGGAACCGGAGGAGACGCCAAGGGGTGGATGAGTGGCTGTTTCGCGTTTGACTTCGAAGGCGCGGCACACCATCGCAGTCCTATGAACGCGGTCCTCGCCTCTCTTTCCAAAGCGTTTGGCCAATTGAGCGACCCGGCAATCATGCGCGTCGCGGCAAAAAGCATCGGGATCACGGTGCTGTTGTTCGTGCTGGCCGGTTTTGGGCTGTATCTGGGGCTTGAGTGGTTTTTTGCTTGGAACGGCTGGGAAACTGGCGGCATGGCGCAAGCCGCGGCGGCGGCAATCATCGCGATCATCGCATTCTGGTTTCTGTTCCGCGTTGTAGCGCTCGCTGTCTTGCAGTTCTTTGCCGACAAAATCGTCGCTGCGGTGGAGGCAAAGCATTATCCCGATCTTGCCGATAAAGCGCAGCCGCTGCCCTTGCCTCAGGATATTGCAAATTCGGTTCGCGGGCTTGGCCGCGCATTGGGGTTCAATCTGCTCGCGCTGCCTTTCGCGATTGTGCTTATCTTCACTGCATTTGGTCCGGCAGTCGTATTCTTGCTGGTCAATGCGGTGCTGCTCGGACGGGAACTTACCGATATGGCCTGGCTCCGCCACACTGGCGGCAAGCGCAAGGCAAGTCCGGTCAAGGGCAGTGACAGGTTGATGCTGGGCGGCGTGATTGCGGCGATGATGCTGGTCCCGTTCCTCAACCTGATCGCTCCGGTGGTCGGCGCAGCGGCAGGGACGCACCTTGCCCATGATGCGATGCGCCGAAAGGAATTGGGTCATGCGTAGTGTGATGTTGCCCGTTATATTGCTTTCGATCTCTGCTTGTTCGGCCGGATCGGGAGCCACCTATGTCCCGCCAAACGCTTCGGCACCGCCGAACAACCAGCCAACCGAAACATTTCGTCGACCAGCAGTTGACCGGGAAGCTGGTCTTGAAAGCATAATCGGCGCGCCTGCATCACGTTTGCTATCGCGCCTTGGCGAGGCGCGAATTGACCTAACCGAAGGCGATTCTCGCAAATTGCAGTTCACAGGTGAAAGCTGCGTGCTCGACATCTACCTCTACCCCTTGCAGGCGGGCACAGAGCCGGTGGCGACCCATATCGAAGCGCGCATGCGCAGCGGCGGTCGTGCGATCGACAAAAGCCAGTGTCTGGGCGAAGTCGAGGCACGGTAACCGGGTCTTAAGTACATTTGTGTCATACCCTCCTTGGATTTTTATGAGGTTTGACGCAGTTCCATGACCACACATTTCACCGAACTGGCGCAGCGCGCCGCCGCCGATGGTGTTGTATCGCCAGAAGAACTTCTTGGCCTTCGCCGTCAGGGCTGGGGCGATGGGATCATCACCCGCGAAGAGGCGGAAGCCCTATTTGCCATCAACAATGTGCTGGATGAACGCGACAGTGAATGGTGCGACTTCTTCGTGGAAGCCATCGGCGAATATGTTCTCAACGGCACCCAGCCGCGCCAGCAATGCAACGCCGAAGAAGCCGAATGGCTAATCGCGCAGGTTGATCATGACGGCGTGGTTGATAGCCTCGTTGAGCTAGAAACGCTGGTTCGCATTGTAGAACGCGCGGAAAATGTACCGGAGCGCCTTAAGAACTATCTGCTTGAGCAAATTGAACGCGAAGTGATGACTGGCACTGGTCCGACTCGCTGCGGCGGTGAACTATCAGCAACACATGTCAGCGCCGCGGAAGTCAGAATTCTGCGCCGCGTGATCTTTTCAAGCGGCGGTTACGGCCCTGCTGCTGTCAGCCGGTTTGACGCCGAACTTCTGTTTCGGATCAAAGACGCAACCCTTGAAGACGAAAACGATGCTGGTTGGGCCGATCTGTTTGTGGACGGCATTGCCAATTACCTACGCGGGTTCGTCCTCGACAACGCGCAGCTGAGCCACGAGCGAAAGCTGGAGCTCGTGAAATTTGTCGAAGCAGAAAGCAAAGGCCATGCCGCGTTCCTCGGCGCAATGGCGAAGAGCAAAGTCGGTCTCGGGCAGCGCATAGGCTGGGCCATGGAGCATTTGAATGGCACCGATGGCCCGCAGAACGATTACTATGCCGATGCAGAGGCTGGCCACGCGGTTACTGC
This sequence comes from Erythrobacter sp. F6033, assembly GCF_023016005.1. Classification (NCBI taxonomy): domain Bacteria; kingdom Pseudomonadati; phylum Pseudomonadota; class Alphaproteobacteria; order Sphingomonadales; family Erythrobacteraceae; genus Erythrobacter; species Erythrobacter sp. F6033. The sequence goes on from NZ_JALKAZ010000002.1 coordinate 315,711, forward strand.
GAATGAAAAAGGGTGGCTGGACAGCGCGATCGACCAGGATGGACAGATCGACGAATTAGAACAGCGCTTACTCAGACGGCTTGTCGAAGAAGACGCGCTCTGATTCTTCGGCCAACAGGCCCTATCAGACCATAAAGCTTTCGCCGCAACCGCAGGCGCCTTTGGCATTGGGGTTTTCGAACGTGAAGCCAGCTGTGAAGTCGTCTTCCACCCAATCCATGATTGACCCGACGAGGTAGAGCACGCTGGCACCGTCAATGTAGAATACGCCGTCAGGTGTTTCGATTTTCTCGTCGAATTTCGCTTCCTCGGTGACGTAGTCAACCGAATAGGCAAGGCCAGAACAGCCGCGGCGGGGGGTCGACAGCTTGACGCCTATGGCATCATCTGGGGCGAGGCTCATCAAATGGGCGATGCGTTCTTCCGCGCCTTTGGTCAGAGTGACAGCAGCGGGTATCTGGCGAGTTTTGGTATCGGCCATCAAAGCATCCCCAGTTCGAGGCGTGCCTCGTCGGTCATCTTTTCGGGACTCCAAGGCGGATCCCACACCAGGTTTACCTCGGCATCGCGAATACCTGGCACCGATGCAGCGCGCAGCTCAACCTCGCCCGGCATCGTTTCGGCGACGGGGCAATGCGGTGTGGTCAGTGTCATCGTGATGGTCGCGTCGCGTTCGTCATCGACATCCACACCGTAAATCAGGCCAAGATCATAGATATTGACCGGAATTTCCGGATCGTAAATTTCTTTGAGCGCATCAACCACGGCGGTCTGCAGATCGCTACCCGGGCCGCCGACTTCACCAGCCGCAGGTTGCTGTTGCAGGAACCCGTCGAGATAATCCCGCTTGCGCGATCCGGTGTCGGAGGCGACATCGGAATCAATAACGTCTGAAACACGCGCACGCGGCGGTTTCACCACTTCATCGTTCGGCGCTGGGGCCGCGACAAATTCGGTCTCGTCCTGAGGTTTGTTCATCATACTTTCCCAAAAATCCGGCGCGTGCGGGCAATGCCCTCAAGCAGTGCGTCGACATCATCATGTGTCGAATAAAGGCCAAAACTGGCCCGCGCGGTCGCTGTCACATCCAGATAATCCATCAAAGGCTGCGCGCAATGGTGTCCTGCGCGGATCGCGACGTTCGCTTCGTCCAAAATTGTGCCGAGGTCGTGCGGATGAATGCCCTCGATCGCAAAGCTTACAATCCCCGCGCTGTCGGCAGGACCAAACAGAGTGACATCGTTCATAGAGCCGAGTTCACGGCGAAGGCGCTCCACCAATTCCGCTTCGTGTGCGTGTAGACGGTCCAAACCCGCCTCACGGACGTAATCCGCTGCAGCAGCGAAAGCGATGGCTTCACCAATGGCTGGCGTACCCGCCTCAAAACGCTGCGGTGCAGTCGCGTAGGTCGTCTTTTCAAATGTCACACGGTCAATCATCGCACCGCCGCCTTCCCATGGCGGCATCGCGTCCAGAATTTCACTGCGCGCCCACAGCGCACCTATGCCTGTCGGGCCGTAAAGCTTGTGTGCGCTGAAGACATAGAAATCACAGCCAAGCGCGTTCACGTCAAAGTTGATCCGGGGCGCGGCCTGACATCCATCCAACAGCAGCTTCGCGCCGACATTATGCGCCAGCTCCGCCGCACGCGGTGCATCCAGAACACTGCCGAGCACATTCGACACATGTCCGAATGCAACCAGCTTGTGCCGCTCGGTCAGCATCGCTTCTGCAGCGTCGAGATCAATGCGGTGATCATCGGTAAGCGGGCAAATATCGATGATCGCGCCGGTTGCTTGGGCAATCATCTGCCACGGCACAATGTTAGAATGGTGCTCCAATTGAGAGAGCAGAATGCGATCACCCGGCTTTAGGTTTGCACGGCCCCAGCTGTTCGCAACGAGATTGATCGCCTCAGTCGCGCCTCGCGTGAAGACAATCTCGTTTTCCGCGCCGCCAAGAAAGCGCGCGACCATCCGGCGGGCGTTTTCGTATGCCTGTGTCATTTCGGCAGAGCGCGAATAGACACCGCGATGGACCGTGGCATAATCTTCGCCCAGCGCTCGGCTCATCGCATCGATCACAGCGCGTGGCTTCTGTGCGGTCGCCGCGGTGTCGAGGTAATGCCAAGGCGCACCGTCATGCGTGACCATGCCGGGGAAATCCCCGCGCAGGTCAGGCAATGTCGAGATGGCTGCTGGTGCGTTCACAGCGCCGCTCCCTCAAGGGCAGTCAACGCTGCCTCGAGCAACCTTTCGCGCTCAGCTTCATCTTCCAGTTCGACGAAGGCATCACCGAGGAAAGCCTGCACCAACAGGCGCTGTGCCTGCTCCGGCGAAAGGCCGCGCGCCGCCATGTAGTAGCGCGCCGCTTCGTCCAGTTGCCCTACAGTCGCGCCGTGTGCGCACTTCACATCATCTGCGAAAATCTCAAGCTGCGGGACGGCATTGGCGCTTGCACCAGCTTCGAGCAGCAGGCCTTTAAAATCCTGTGCCGCATCGGTCTTCTGCGCGTGGCGGGCAACTTTGATCTCGCCAAGAAAATTGCCCGTGCCCGTGCCCCAATGGACGCTACGCACCGTCTGATTGCTGGTGCCATCTGGCTCCGCGTGAACGGTCGTCGTCACAAATTCGCGCACAGCATCGCCGCCGCCAATTGTCACACCGCCAAATTCGAAATGCGCACCCTTGCCCAAAGTCACTTCGACTTCGAGGCGGGTGAAATCCTGTCCGATATTAGTCGCAAACAATTCGGCCCGTGCGCCATCGTCAAGCGTAAGGCGAATGCGGTGCAATTCCGGCGCATCCGAACCAATGAGCATGGTGTCATGCCATGTTTCGCCAGCAGCAACGCTGACCTCGTTCCACGCACTGAGCGCGCCTTCGCCGAGACGCTGAACCGCATCAATATCGGCATAGCGCCAGGCCTCATCGCGGCGTGTCGGCAGAGTTGTTGCTTGGGTCATTACGATGTCTTCTTCATTGCGCGCTCGAACTGTTCCACCAGCCCGTTGCGGCTCTTGCGGATGCACTTTTCGATGGCACCCGTTTCCTTCGCGCCCTTACGCACACATTTGGTGGCGGCACGGCAAAACTTATCATCCAGCCGCGGGCGACCAGTTGATCCGCTTAAGGAACAATTCCAGCTTCCTTCCTGGTCTTGGCCAACCGTGACCTGAAGGCTGCGCAACCGTCCAAGAACAACGATCTCGGGCACGGGTTCAGCCGCAGGCGCCGCCTGCAAGGAAAAGAGGAGAGCGGAAAGGATCACGCGGCCGCTTCTGCCATGACAGCATCATAGCCTTCATCTTCGAGACGCAGAGCAAGCTCAGGCCCGCCCGTCTGAACGATCCGGCCATCGGCCAGCACGCTGACGCGGTCCGGCTTCACAACGTCCAAGAGGCGCTGATAGTGAGTGATGAGCAGCACGCCTTTGTCCGGCGCACGCATGATCGAGTTGATGCCCTCACCCACGATCCGCAGCGCATCAATGTCGAGCCCGCTATCGGTTTCGTCCAGCACCGCAAAGGCCGGGTTGAGAATGCCCATCTGGACCATCTCGGCCCGCTTTTTCTCACCGCCGGAAAATCCGACATTCACCTGCCGCTTAAGCATCTCCATGTCCATTTTCAGGAGGCCGGCTTTTTCCTTCGCCAGTTTCAGGAATTCGCCGCCCGAAAGCGGTTCTTCCTCGCGATATTTGCGCTGCGAATTGAGCGCTTCACGCAGGAACTGGACGTTTGATACGCCGGGGATTTCGACCGGGTATTGAAACCCGAGAAACAGACCAGTTGCAGCGCGTTCATGCGGATCAAGATCGAACAGATCTTCACCTTGGAACTCAACAGAGCCTTGAGTCACTTCGTATCCCGGCTTTCCGCCAAGGACGTTTGCAAGGGTCGATTTGCCGGCACCGTTCGGGCCCATAATCGCATGCACCTCACCCGCTGGCACTTCCAACGAAAGGCCTTTGAGGATCGGTTTTTTGCCGCTCGCGCCGTCTACTTCGGCGTGAAGGTTGTTAATTTTCAGCATTACTTCGATGCGTCCTCAGTCTTTTTCTGGCTCTGATCGATCGCGGATTTCACGACCGACGCATCGAGCAAATCCATAATCAAGCCCTTGGGCTTGGTTTCATTATATTCCGTCTCGGCGCGCTCAGCGCTCGCCATTCTGTTGACGAATTGAGCGTCCAAATCAGCCCCACGTGCGATGTGGATGCGGCCGATATGGGCGAACACTTCGGCGACGTCGTCAGGCGAATAATCTTCAAGTTCACCGCGATTGGCGAGAATTCGATTGGCCTCAGACTGAGCTGTTGCAGACGTTTCGGCACAGCGGGGAATGTCGCTGCGATGCTGCTCTTCAAGATTGGCTTCGCCCGAGACCATACGGTTCACCACGTTCAGACATCGGCGATAGTCATGAATGAACGGAGTGATGATGCGTGGATACTCGACGGTCCACGTTTCAGGAGTGTCGTTCTTGATCGCGACTGGTGTTTGGCCTGCCGCCTGCAAAGCGAGCAATGGGGCGAGAGCAATTGAAAACATAGGCATAGCGTTCAGTCCCGTGAGTAATCGTTGTTCGTGCGTGAGGGGCGATCATTCTCGTCGCGGCGTTGGTAGTAATCCTGTTTCGGGTTTGCCTCCCGGTGGGCGCGTGCGGCTTCACGTTTGTCACCGATGCGGGCGCGCATGCCGAGTGTGATCCGTTCCAGCACTTTATCCATATCGTCGAGGATGTCGGAAGCGCGGATGCGCATCACTTTGATGCCAACCGCTTCAAGGCTTTTGTCGCGCCGCGATGCAAGCGCCTCGTTGTCGTCCTCTTCAAAGATATCGATCGCCATGCCGAGCGTGTGGCAATTGAAATCGACAATCGCGCTGCCGACAACGGCAAAGCGTTTGAAGGTGTGACGGCCCAGATTGGCTTCTGAAAACCGCTTCGCAAGAGCTTTGTGAGCGGGCGAAGCAAACCGCTTCATTTCGCGCGCACGATCATGCAGCTCATCAAGACGCTTGTCGGAGATCTTCCAACCGCGGCCCTTTTTGTTGAGGGTCTCAGTAACGTCGCCTTGCTCGGAAGGCGGTTTGAGAGCGAGTTTTTTGCGATCAGTCATCCCACGCTCCCCTCAAGCGAAATTGCCAGAAGCTTTTGCGCTTCGACGGCGAACTCCATCGGCAGTTCTTTGAGCACATCCTTGGCAAAGCCGTTAACGATCAGGGCCACGGCCTCTTCCTCGTCCAGCCCGCGTTGCATCGCGTAGAACAATTGCTCGTCGCTGATTTTGGAGGTGGTGGCCTCGTGCTCGATCTGCGCGCCGGGGTTCTTGACCTCAATGTATGGCACGGTGTGCGCGCCGCATTCGTCGCCCAAGAGCAGACTGTCGCATTGGGTAAAGTTACGGACGTTATCAGCAGATGCGCCTACGCGAACGAGGCCGCGATAGGTGTTGTTGGATTTGCCCGCGCTGATGCCTTTGGAGATGATCGTTGAACGGCTGCCTTTGCCGTTATGGATCATCTTCGTACCGGTGTCCGCCTGTTGGAAATTATTGGTCACCGCGACCGAATAAAATTCGCCAACGCTGTTTTCACCGTTGAGCACGCAGGATGGATATTTCCATGTCACTGCGGAGCCGGTTTCGACCTGCGTCCAGCTGATTTTGGAGCGGTCGCCCTGACACAGCCCGCGCTTGGTCACGAAATTGTAGATCCCGCCGACGCCTTCGGAATTGCCGGGATACCAGTTCTGGACGGTCGAATATTTGATCTCCGCGTCTTCCATCGCGACCAGTTCAACCACGGCAGCGTGCAGCTGGTTCTCATCGCGCATCGGCGCGGTGCAGCCTTCGAGGTAAGAGACGTAAGCGCCCTTTTCGGCGATGATCAGGGTCCGCTCAAACTGGCCAGTATTTTCGGCGTTGATGCGGAAATAGGTGCTAAGCTCCATCGGGCAGCGCACGCCCTCTGGCACATACACAAATGTCCCGTCCGAAAAGACCGCCGCGTTGAGGCAGGCAAAGTAGTTGTCGCGTGTCGGAACAACGCGGCCCAGCCACTTTTTCACCAGCTCTGGATATTCTTTGATCGCCTCTGAGATCGAGCGGAAGATCACGCCCGCCCGCATCAACTCCTCGCGAAAAGAGGTTGCCACGCTGACGCTGTCAAACACGGCATCAACGGCGACTTTCTTTGCGCCCTTCACCCCGGCGAGAACTTCCTGTTCGCCAAGAGGAATGCCAAGCTTGTCGTAGACACGCTTGATCTCCGGATCGAGATCATCGAGCGAATCCAGTTCGACCTTTTTAGTAGGTGCGGCGTAATAATACGCGTCCTGATAATCGATTTTCGGATAGCCGACTTTCGCCCAATCGGGCTCTTCCATTTCCTGCCACATGCGGAAAGCCTTCAGACGCCAGTCGAGCATCCATTCCGGCTCGCCCTTCTTGCCCGAGATAAAGCGGACGGTGTCCTCCGTCAGGCCTTTTTCGGCAAATTCGGTCTCGATATCCGAAGACCAGCCATGCTCATATTCGCCAGCGTTCGCAGCCGCTGCAGCTTTCGCATCAGCATCCATTTCCGCTTCGGGAGTTTTGAGATCGACGGTTTCGGTCATGCCACTTCTTTTTCGCGAGAGAGGGGTTCGGTGCGTAATTGCGTTAAAGTGATTTCGGCCAGCGCGCTGCGCAACGCATCATTGATGACAGGCCAGTGGGGCTTCATGGAACAGCGCGCTTCGTGATCGCAATCGCCGTTCGCATCAATACAAGCAGTGAGAGCAATAGGCCCTTCGACTGCCTCGACAATATCGGCCACGGTGATCGCGGCGGCTGGCCGCGCAAGTTGCAGCCCGCCATGCGCGCCGCGTTCCGACCTAAGCAACCCAGCCCCTGTCAGCTTACTCACCAGTTTTTGAACGGTCGGCTTTGGCAGGCCCGTTTCTGCTGCGAGTTCACTCGCGCTGGTACGGCTGCCACCGCAATGGCCAGCGGCCGCGCTCATCGTGATGACGGCGTAATCTGCAAGGTTGGAAAGGCGCATGCACGCTAATTCGGAGCATTTTGATCCGAATTCAAGTCAAAACCCCTTGTTGCGAGTCGTTAGCGGTTTGAGATCAGGGCGCTAGCGCTATTCTCCGATGCTTCGGAATTCCTTCAACCGGTCGAGATTTTTCATCCGCAACAGCGTCTGAAACAATGGCTCTTTCGGCCCGCCCAGCCGCGTCGGAGTGTAACCGCAATGCCGGCGAATCTCGCGGATCATATGCGGCTGGTCATAAAACGCGGCCGCAATTTCGGCCTCGCCTTCATCGGTCAGTTCAGGCTGGGCGAGAAGATTCGCCGCCCGGATAGCGCGAAATTTACGTGCGAGAGCTCTGGGCGTGAGGCCGAAATAGCGGGTGATTAGACGTTCCGTCTGGCGGCGCGAATACGGGCTGCCAGCAACCAAAACGTCTATGTCGGGATTGAGCGAGGAGCTAAGCCAGTAAAGGCCCTGTTCGATGATTGGCACATGCTCTTCGGGCACCGGCTCAAATCGCGGCGCGATCCAGTCTGCCAGCACATTGCAAGCCTCGGCCCCAGTAAGATCGCCGGTGCGGTACCGCTCGTTTGTTTCTTTGGCGAAGGCGTTCACATCTGATCCAACCAGCTCGTCTGCAGGGATCAGAGTGTTGTAATGCTTGTTCGCAGGTTGCCGGGCCAAAGCTGCCCAGCCCAGCGGCGATAGCGACGCGCCGATGGCATGCCACGGGCCCTCCATCGTAAAGGGAACGGCCTTTTCAAATCCGGCCAGCATATGCACCTCGCCCTGCACAGGCTCGACGCGATCGTCGAATTGCATTTGCCCTTTGCCATGCGGGAACAGAACAATCTGCGGCAAAGCGCCCGGATGACGGTCCGAGATGTCGTCCTCGTCCCATGCAAAATAGAACAGCGCCAACACATGCCGTGACAGTTCGGGCGGGGGATCAAAGTATTCGAGATGGAATTGGGGCGACATGACGGCTTATTGCGACCCGCCGCCGCGCCGCCCCCACTGCCGATGGTTCAGGAACTGGAGATCCCGCCTCACGCGGCTTGGACATAAGACTAATTGGGTGAAGCGGTTGGTCATTGTATTCTGGCGACATTGCGATTTTCTATCGCCGGGATAGCAATTATTGGACCATCGTCAACAGCTGCAAGCCTTTAAAAAATCAGCGTAAAATTTTGGCACCTTCGCCATGAGCGTCGGGATCAAGTGTGTCCTGCATCAGCGACGTTTTCTTGAGCGCAGTGGGCGTCCGACCAGTATATCTTCGAATATCGCGGATGAGATGCGCTTGATCGAAATATATCCCGAGTATGTCGCTCCGCATCGCTTCCGACAGATCAGGATTGGCCAGAAACATAGCGGCACGCATCGCGCGATATCGCTTCACGAGACGCGATGGAGACACGCCAAAGTACCGCTTGCAAAGGCGCTGCGCAGAGCGAACCGACACGCCCACCTCGGAGTAAAGGGCTTCCAGCGGCGGGTTCAGCGCACTGGACAACCATTTTGTGACGATGCCCACGAAGCGCGCATGTTCGGCGTTTATCTGGCCGCTGCGCCGCCGAACGACATCTGAGATCGCATCACAAATCACTTCATTCGGCACCGATCCGCGGCGACTTTCTTGCGCCAGCCCCTCTAGCTCAGCGATTTCCTGCGCTTCGAGGATTTTCTCTGACGGGACCATGCAATTGTTGACCTCATCCGCAGCCAAGCCCGACAGGCAATGCCAACCAAGAGGGGTCAGCGAAGCTCCAACAATTTTGGTTGGCCCTTTCAGTGTAAACGGCGTCGCCGACAACAGCGGAGCGGTGCATGTAACGGGTTGCGATTCGAAAATCGTATCGCCTTCCGGGCACAAGTCAGAGCTTCCCTCGACATAGACCATCAGTTGCGCCGAATAGGCGGGCATCATTTCTTCGAGACGTTTAGAATCGCTCGTCGCAACAAAGAATGTGTTGATCAGCTCAGCGCAATCAGCGGGGGCAGGTATCAGCTCGAAACCAAACGGGATCGAGTGCCCAATTTCCAATTCTCGCAGCTGAGCATGAGGCATGGTGCTATCTCGCTTTCTCGCGCTCAACCCACTTCACAACATTCTCCTCAAGAATATCGAGTGGGACCGGGCCGCTTAGCAAGACCGCATCGTGGAAACCCCGCCAGTCGAAATCGTCGCCAAGTTCGCTTTGCGCCATGCTACGCAGCTCCATGATTTTCAGTTTGCCGATCATATAGGCCGTCGCTTGACCGGGAGTCGTGATGTAGCGTTCGATCGCCTTCACGATATCGCCCTCTGGATTGGGCGTATTATCCTTAAGGTACTGAATAGCCTCTTCGCGTGTCCACCGCTTTGAATGAAGCCCGGTGTCGACCACCAATCGGCATGCGCGCCAAAGCTCCATGCCTAACCGTCCGAAATCGGAATAGGGGTCTTGATAGAAGCCCATGTCCTTGCCGAGTTCTTCGGTATAGAGGCCCCATCCCTCGGTATATGCGGTTACGCCGCCAAACCGCCGGAATGGGGGCACATCGCCCAATTCGGTTTGCAGGGCTCGCTGCAAATGGTGGCCCGGAAAGCCCTCATGATATGCGAGCGCTTCCAGCTCATTCTTGGACATATCGCGGAGGTTATAGAGGTTGACGTAATATGTGCCGGGGCGCGAACCATCTGCGGCAGGACTTTGGTAAAACGCCTTGCCCGCGCTCTTTTCACGGAATGCTTCGACGGGTTTGATGATCATCGGTGCTTTGGGAAGCGCACCGAAATATTCCGGCAGCTTCACTTCCATCGCATCAAGCTTGGCCTGCGCATCGCGCAGATAATCTTCGCGGCTGGTGTAGAAGAACCGGTCGTCGGTGCGGGTGAATTCAAAGAAATCCTGCAGCGATCCTTCAAAGCCCACTTGCGCCATGATTGTGCGCATTTCACCATGAATCCGCTCGACCTCACGCAGCCCTATATTGTGGATTTCGTCTGCAGAAAGATCGGTGGTGGTGTAGCTTTTCAGCCGAGCGGCATAATACGCATCGCCATCGGGCAAGCGCCAGATCCCGTCATCCGTTGGCGCGATTGCCTGCTGACGCTTCATCTCGGCAAGCAGGCCTTTGTATGCCGGAAGCGCGGATTCGCCCCAGGCATTCAGGGCGCTATCGATCAGAGCCGCATGCGCTTCAGTGTTAAAGCCTACAAAGTCCACTTTCTTCCGGAAATCTTCCAGAATAGCATTGTCATCGCCGGCAGCGATCATCGCTTCGAGGTCCGCTATGACATAGGGATACACCCAGTCTGGCGGCATGATCCCGGCATCCGCACGCTCACGGGCTTCGGCAGTGAGGCTGTTAAGTTGGGGGCCAATCCCGCGAATCCGGTCAACATAGTCCTCTGCATGGCCGGGTTCGCTGATACGGTGAATGTTGATCAGGAATGCCGGAATGTTGGAATGGGCACCGCGCCTGTGATCGAACAGGAAATTGTATTCGCGATACGGGTAAAGCGATGCGCTGCGCCCGACCATTTGTTCATATAGGCGATATGACAGCGCGTCTTCTTCGGAGAGTGCGGCCAGATCATAGTCCGCCTGCATTGTCGCTAATGCGTTCTGCATGACCTTGAATTCAGCAGCGGCAGCCTCATCCGAGGGGTCGTCCCATTTGCCGTAATCCTCATCGCGGATACCGCGATACGCCCGGGTGATCGGCGACATCTCAAGCTGCTTCGCATTATACGCCTCAAAAAACTCCGCGATACTGGCAGGCTCAGTGTCCGATGGAGAGGTGGCAATCGGAGCAGAAGCGCTCTCAAGCGAAGGCTTAGCCGCTGGCGAGCAAGCCGCCATTGCCAATGCGATCGCCGAAACTGCAACGAGTGAGTGAGTGCGCATGGAGACCCTTTTTTATGTATTACCCGATTTATGCCTAACGCTCGCCAATGCGTCTTTACAAGTCAAGGCTTACGGCGTGTTCGGAACCTGCATTCCGGGCCAAAAAACCAGCCTGAAACAGGGCTCTGGATAGCCAAAGATGGCGTTGAGAAAAAAAAGGGCGGCTCCAACAAAGGAAGCCGCCCATTTGAGTTGAGGAACTCTTCGCATTGCTGCTTCGAGCCCTTCGGGTCGCAAAGCCGTATTAGGACAAACAACTGGCTAGGAATTGTATGCAAACGACAAGCATGCAATTTATCCGATCGGTAAGTCGCTGCGCCGGACACTCGACGAGCCTTGAATCCTACGATATTCGCGCTGCATGCTTTTCCGACTGATAAAACCGGCTGTCTTCGCGCTTGATTCCGAAACCGCTCACAGACTCGCAATTACCGCCCTCAAGGCAATGCCAACCCGCGGTGCGCAATCATCGCTCGCCAAAGCTGGCGCGTTGACAGTGAATGTTGCGGGCCTTGAATTCCCCAATCCTGTCGGTGTCGCGGCGGGTTTTGACAAGGATGCCGAGGTCCCCGATCCTCTGCTGGGCCTCGGTTTCGGATTTACCGAAGTCGGCTCAATCACCCCTCTCCCCCAAGCAGGCAATCCAAAGCCGCGCCTGTTCCGTCTTGTCGAGGACGCGGCTGTTATCAATCGCATGGGTTTCAACAATGCGGGTGCAGAGGTGGCCCTCGGGCGGCTTAAGGCACGGTCCGGCAAACCGGGCATTGTCGGGATCAATGTCGGCGCGAACAAGGATTCCGACGATCGCACCGCCGATTATGCGACCATGACGCGAATCATGGCCCCTTATGCGAGTTACTTGGCAGTCAATGTGTCCAGCCCCAACACACCCGGCCTGCGCGCGCTTCAGGATGAAGGCGCGCTGACCGCCCTTATCGATGCAGTGATCGCGGCGCGCGACGAAGTGACCAGCGCCGCCCCGCCACCGATCTTCCTGAAAGTCGCCCCTGACCTGGAACCTGAGGACATTGATGCGATTGCCCGCATCGCGATCGACAAGAAATTGGGCGCGCTGATCGTGTCGAACACCACAATCTCCCGGCCCGATCTCAAATCTGCTCATGCTGGCGAGACCGGCGGGCTCTCAGGTGCGCCTTTACGCAGCCTCGCTTTGCAGCGCGTCCGCGATTTTCGCGCTGCAACTGACGGCGAAGTTCCCTTGATCGGGGTCGGCGGGATTGCGAGCGCTGAGGATGCATGGGCACGCATTCGCGCCGGCGCCAGCCTCGTACAGTTTTATTCCGCGATCGTTTTTGAAGGGCCGGGCCTCGGCGCGCGCATCGTGTCGGGCATGGAGCGCCTGATGAAACGGGATGGCTTCACCAGCATTGCAGAGGCGGTCGGAACAGAATAGCGAGGGGTCTATGTTGAAACGCACCTTCGCAGCACTCGCCCTGTCGGCCAGTCTGGCCGCTTGTTCACCCTATGAAACACCAGTGCAGGCTTCTGCGCCTGTCGCCTCCGACAGAACACCGGAAGGTGCCGTCAGCGCAGCCGATCCGCGCGCAGCCGCAGCGGGCGAAGCCATCCTTGCCAAGGGTGGGTCCGCCACAGACGCGGCAATTGCCGTCATGCTGGCCCTCACCGTCGTGGAGCCGCAGAGCTCGGGTATCGGCGGCGGCGGATTTATGATCCATGCGGGCGAGAACGGCGTTACCAGTTTTGACGGACGCGAAACGGCGCCAGCGTCAGCAACAGGCACGCGCTTCTTAGATGCAGCAGGCAATCGTCTGCCGCGATCATCGCGCACTCTTTCCGGTCTCAGCGTCGGCGTACCCGGCAATCTGGCTCTCGCGGCCAAGGCTCACCAGCAATATGGCAAGCTTGAATGGGCCGAACTGTTCGAGCCTGCCATCGCTCTTGCACGCGACGGTTTCTTGATGAACCGCCGCCTGAATGGCTCGCTTTCGAGCAATAAAGGACGGGCTGACAAAACCGCTGCCGCTCGCGCAATTTTCTTCGATTCTGATGGCGAAGCGCTAGCCGTGGGAACGCGTATCAAAGTGCCTGACCTCGCGGATACGCTAGAGCGGGTGGCCTTGAACGGCTCCGAAGCATTCTACAGTGACGCCGCGAACGCTCTGGCTGCTTATGTAGCGACAGAAACCCCGCAAGACGGCACACTAACCGCCTCTGACATCATCGGATACGAAGCGAAACAGCGCGAAGCGGTCTGCGCGCGTTACCGGACATACAAAGTCTGCGGCATGGGCCCGCCATCATCCGGCGGCGTTGCGGTTGCGCAAATGCTGGGGCAGCTTGAGCGTTTTGACCTCGCCGAAATGGGGCCGGAAAGCCCGACCTTCTGGCACGTCTTCCTCGAATCCCAGCGCCTCGCCTATGCTGATCGTGAGCTTTACATCGGCGATAGCGATTTTGTTGCTGTGCCGGTCGAGGGCTTGGTCAATGCCAGCTACATCGCCAGCCGCGGGGCGCTCATTGATCCAGCCAACGCCATGTCCGAAGCAAAGCCGGGCACACCTCCCGGTGCGCCGCTTGCACGGGCAGACGGTGATGAGCCTCCAGAGAACGGCACCACGCACTTCTCGGTTGTTGATGGCGAAGGCAATGCAGTCAGCTACACCTCCACAATCGAAGGAGCGTTTGGTTCAGGGCTGCATTTTGGCGGCTTTTACCTCAACAATGAGCTGACCGACTTCAGCTCTTCACCAGAGATAGACGGCAAGCCTGTCGCGAACCGTGTCGAAGGCGGCAAACGCCCCCGCTCTTCGATGGCACCGACCATCGTGTTTGATGAAAATGGCGAGGTTGTGCTGGTGATCGGCGCGGCTGGCGGGCCGACAATCCCTGTTCAGGTCGCGCGCTCAATTATCGGCGTGCTGGATTTCGGAATGACAGCCGAAGAGGCCCTAGCACTGCCGCTCGTCATGGGTTTTGGATCGACTGTAATAACCGAAGAAGGCGGGCCCGTCGCTGATATGACAGCGGAATTCGAAGCCCTTGGTCACGGAACTTTGCGTGTTTTGTCCCCACGCGGCAAAGCGAACGTTCTTCGCCGGACAGAGGATGGCTGGGAAGCTGCGGGTGATCCGCGCGTCGCCGATCTGCTCGATTACGAGTAAGGCATTTGCGCTGATGCTTGCCGCTGAGGCGCGTAGCCACTAATTCATCACAAGAGAGAGACATTGAGCCCGTGTTTAGGGCGCAGGAGAGAAATTGGTGAACGCTCCAGAAACACATATCAGCGATCGACCCGTGGTCGATCCCAATGACGCGCAGTGGCTGCAGGATATTGATGCTGCCAGCAATCTGGTCGAGTTGTTTCTTAAGCGTGCCGATGAAAAAGGCGATGCACCGTTTCTAGGGCGCAAGTCGGACGGTAAATGGGTCACGCAAAGCTGGGCCGAGACCGCAGACCAGATTTGCTTGCTGGCAGAAAGCCTGCGCAAACTGGGTTTGAACGAAGGCGACCGCGTCGCGATTGTCTCTGAAAACCGCCCTGAATGGTGTGTCGCCGATATCGCGATCATGGCGGCGGGCTGCATTTCGGTGCCGACCTACATCACGAATACGGAGCGCGATCACGCGCATATCCTCGACAATTCCGGCGCGCGCGCTGTGATTGTTTCGACCGAGAAATTGCTTGGCCCACTGGTTGGCGCAATCGGGCAGACCGGGATCATTGATCATGTGATTGGCATCGAAGATTTGCACCGCAAACAATCTGGCAGTTTCGATTATCACAATTGGAGCGATCTGATCACTGGCGATGCGACGGCGGCTCGCAAAGCCGTTGACGTTCGGGCGGGCAGCATTGCGCGCGAAGACACCGCTTGTCTGATCTACACCAGCGGCACAGGTGGCGCTCCGCGCGGCGTGATGCAGCACCACGGATCAATACTGTGTAATATCGCAGGCGCGGCAGAGATCCTGATCACCGATTTCGGCATTCAGGACGAACGCTTCTTGTCATTCCTCCCGCTCAGCCACGCTTACGAACACACCGGCGGACAATATCTGCCGATCTCTGTCGGCGCGGAAATTTTCTATTCAGAAGGCCTCGAAAAACTCGCCAGCAATATCGAGGAAACCCGCCCGACGATCATGGTTGTCGTCCCGCGTTTGTTCGAAGTGCTACGCACGCGGATCATGAAGCAGGTCGAAAAACAGGGCAAAGTCGCCAATTTCATGATGGATAGCGCGCTGAAAATCAGCGAGAATTCCAAAGACGGCAAGAAACGGCTACGCGACAAGCCGCTCGATTTCCTTGTCGAAAAAACGCTGCGTCCGAAAATCCGCCTGAAATTTGGTGGCCGGATCAAAGCTATGGTCTCCGGCGGTGCGCCGCTGAACCCCGAAGTCGGCAATTTCTTCGAAGCGATGGGTCTCACCATGCTGCAGGGTTACGGCCAAACCGAAGCCGGGCCTGTCATGAGCTGCAACCGACCAAAAACCGGTCTCAAAATGGATACGGTCGGCCCGCCTATGCGCAGCGTTGAGATCAAGATTGCTGAAGATGGCGAAATTTTGTGCCGCGGCGAATTGGTGATGCACGGATACTGGCAAAACGACGCCGAAACGGCGCGCACGATTGTCGATGGCTGGCTGCACACGGGCGATATCGGTCACCTCGATGAGGCTGGCCGGATTGTAATCACCGACCGCAAGAAGGACATGATTGTCAACGACAAGGGCGACAATGTCGCGCCGCAGAAAATCGAAGGCATGCTGACCCTGCAACCAGAAATCGCACAGGCGATGGTGAGCGGTGACAAGCGGCCTTACGTTGTCGGCCTGATCGTCCCGGATGCGGAATGGGCGCTCGAATGGGCGCGTGCCAATGACGAGAAGTATGATCTGAAGGCGCTGCAGGACCTGCCCGCATTCAAACAAGCGGTGCGCAAAGCCGTCGACCGGACCAATGTCGATTTGTCGGTAGTCGAAAAAGTGCGCAAGTTTGAGTTTTCAGACGAGGCCTTCTCGATCGACAACGAAGAGATGACGCCGAGCATGAAGATCCGCCGCCACAAGATCAGGGACCGCTATCAAGAGCGGATCAATGGAATGTACCGTTAGAACGGCTGTCAGGCTGCTTCTGCTTCCTCGATAAATTCGGGATAGAAGCTTGGCTCCGCATCTGACCATGCAGGCGCTGTCGCTGCGGCTTCGCTTAAGCTTTGAAGCAGCACTTTGCGATGCTGCGGGCGGATCATAGGCAATGCCGCCGCAGCGCAGAATGCCGCTGGCAGATAAGGCCGCGCAGACGCACCCAGAAGACGTTCGTAGAGGAAGCGGAAGGCCGAGAAACTCTCGAGTTGCTCCTGGCCCAGATCGAATGTCGTCATCCGGGTCAATTTACCGATGAAGCGCTCAATTTCACCAATCGAGCCATCTTGCGGGACCATTGATCTAAGCGCTTTGAGGTCCTGATAGGCGACATACTGGCGCCGGATGGCCGCGTTGTCGCTTTCTGTGGTGCCCCACAGCTTGAAAGCATCACTGCGCGCAAGACCGATGTCGAGGCTCCGCTTGATGTAGCGCTGCTCTGATGGGTCGAAGCCCGCGAACTCACGCATTTCGCCAATCGATAGGTTTGCAGTGCTGGTAAGTGTCACGGTCGTCTCCCTGTTCGAGAGACGTTTTCAGGCAACGTGGTTAATTTACGGTAACCGTGTTCGGCTTTTTCTAGATCAGCCCAGCCAGCGGCGAGCTTGGATCGGCATATCTGCGGCGACCCATTCGGCCAGAAAGATAGGCTTCCCGCCCTCCTTCAACCGCAAGCTTCATAGCGCGGGCCATACGGATCGGATCTTTCGCCTCCGCAATCGCTGTGTTCATCAGGATGCCGTCACACCCCAGCTCCATGCCAACCGCCGCGTCAGACGCGGTGCCCACGCCCGCATCAACAAGAACCGGCACATTGGCGCCTTCGACGATCAAGCGGATCGTCACTTGGTTCTGAATACCCAGACCCGATCCAATCGGCGCGCCAAGCGGCATCACCGCAACGGCGCCGGCATCCTCGAGCTGTTTTGCAGCGATGGGATCATCAACGCAGTAGACCATCGGAAGGAAGCCTTCTTTGGCGAGCGTCTCGGTCGCTTTCAGCGTTTCGCGCATATCGGGGTAGAGCGTGCGTGCCTCGCCGAGGACTTCGAGTTTGACCAAATCCCATCCACCAGCCTCACGCGCCAGGCGCAGTGTGCGAATTGCATCATCGGCGGTGAAACAGCCGGCTGTGTTGGGCAGATACGTGATCTTTTTCGGATCAATGAAATCCGTAAGCATCGGAGCCTTGGGATCGCTCACATTCACTCGCCGAACGGCTACCGTCACGATTTCTGCACCGCTGGCTTCCACAGCAGCGGCATTCTGTTCGAAATCCTGGTATTTGCCAGTGCCGACAATCAACCGCGACGTGAATGTCCTTCCGGCAACGGTCCAAGTGTCTGTCTTGTCCCCGCCTCCGACAAAATGAACGATCTCCAGCGTGTCGCCATCATTAAGGGTGACGGTTTCAAGCGTCGAGCGGGCTACAATTTCGCCGTTGCGCTCAACCGCTACCTTTTCTGGCGTTAGTTCAAGCTCGCGAACGAGGTCAGCAATTGTCGATGCCGCGCTTTTGCGCACATCGCCATTGAGGGTGATTGATTTCATTTCACTCATGGCGGATTGAAATAGACCGCAGCGCGCGAAGCGCAACCGCCAGTTTGCCACCTTGCTGGATTCAATCGCGCTTTAAGAAGGGCCGCATATTGAGCAAGTGGCCGATAGTGACCAGCGATACGCCGATAATTGTCAGCACAGCCTCACCCATACCATGTGGCATCGCAAGCGCGCCGCCCATAAATGTAAGGCCCATCATCGCGGTTACGAATGGTGCTGCACGGCGATGTTTGAGTGCGCCCCAACCGATCGCGACCGCTGCAACGATCAATGCGAGGGCCAGTCCGATCCGGTGAATTTCTGGCGAAAGCAGGAAGTGCCCACCAACTCCCAGGGCAGACACCAACACAACCGTCGCAACGCAATGCAATGCGCATAGCCCTGCGAGCATAATGCCTGTCCGGTCAAACCGGCGGCGAATCGAGGATGATGTGTCAGTCATGCTGTGGAATTGCACATATGTAACATTATCACATTTCGCAAGCTGCAATTGCGATTATTGCGCTGCACACACCATCATTTGCGGCAAATAGGCTTGCGTAGTTGCCTCGACGGGCACATTGACGCGGCACTATGGCAAGTGCTTCTCAGACTGCAGCAAATATAGGCGCAGAGGCTGGACTCTTCGCGCGCCCGCTCGCGATTGCCCGATGGCTGGAGGTGGTTGCTGCATTCGTCGTGATCATTGTGCTCGTTGGCGGTATCACTCGCCTGACAGAGAGCGGCCTCTCCATAACGGAATGGGATGTCGCGACAGGGATACTCCCGCCACTGACAGAAGCCTCATGGCAGGAAGAGTTCGCCAAATATCAGGCGACCCCGGAATATCGGTTAGAAGCAAGCATTGGCGGAATGACGCTTGCCGAATTTAAATTCATTTTCTTTTGGGAATGGTTCCACCGTCTGCTCGCCCGGTTGGTTGGCGTGGTCTACGCTTTGCCGCTGGTTTGGTTCTGGGTGAAAGGTGCGATCCCCGCTGGATACAAAGGGCGTCTGATCGGCCTGCTCGCATTGGGCGGGCTTCAGGGGCTATTCGGTTGGCTTATGGTTCAGTCGGGCCTTGTCGGCGATATGACCGACGTCAGCCATTTCCGGCTCTCGCTCCACTTGCTGACCGCGCTTCTATTGCTCGCCTGTCTGGTGTGGACCGCACGCGATATGCGGCGAATAGCGCGCGATCCGCACGCGCGCCCCGCGCCGATAACGGGTGCATCCACGGTGATTGCTGCCGTTCTGTTTGTTCAATTGCTGCTCGGCGCCTGGGTTGCCGGTTTGAATGCGGGCCATGCGGCCTATGACTGGCCTTTGATGAATGGTCGTTGGATCCCGGAGATCAGTTTCTCATCCGGCTTTTGGTGGACACTTACCCATGATCCGTTCTTGCTCCACTTTTTGCATCGCTGGTGGGCGTGGATCGCTGTTGCGGCATTGATCTGGCAAGGTCGACGAACGCGGAGGTCCGATCGGTCGGCATCAATTGTTCTGAATGCCGTGTTCGGCATCATGATTGTCTTGGGAATAGCGACAGTTCTGAGCGAGGTTTCGCTTTGGATCGCTGCTGCGCACCAACTGGTTGGTGCACTTCTTGTCGCAGCGACAGCTTGGGCCATGCATGCAGATGGCGCAGCGCATCAGGCGGCAAGCGGTTCACAGAAAGCCGTCACTTGAACGAAGTTGGCGCTGTCTTGGTTTGGTGCCCATTTCCCAATCGGGCCAAAGCGCGTGAAGTATCAAACGCGCTTCTCGACCAAAAACTGATCGCTTGCGCCAATATCGTCGGTGATATTGAAGTTATCTACGAATGGAATGACAGTCGCTGCAACGAGAATGAAGTAGGCGTTCTGTTCAAGACTACGGATGCCATATGCGATGAAATGATTCAGAAGTTGGGTGATTATCACCCCTATGATACACCCGCGATTATTGGCTGGCGTTGTGACAATTCGCACCCGTCTACTCGGGCATGGCTGATTGAACAGACTTTGTCTGAAGAGGGCTAGCTGTTTCACGCAAGAGCAAACGATAGGGGAAGATTGGGCGCAATGGACGGAATTTCACGCCGAGATTTCGGGGTCGGATTGGCGACTACCGGCATCACTCTTCTCACCGCCAATTCGGCATTTGCGGCGACCGGAATTTCAATCCCAGCCACACCGATGCTTCTATCACGAAAGGTGACGAGAGGCCTTGGCGATGGCAACAGCCTATCCGTCTATCGCGAGTGGATGATTGAATTTGCGATCCAGGGACGGGGGTTTTCTGTGTCTGGCACGCAGACCCACGCCAAAGTCGATGCTCCAGAGAATTTGGCCGCGATCGCGCAAATCGAAGAAAGCCGATCAACTGACAAGATGTGGCCCATCTTGCTTTCGTCAGATGGCCAGATTTTGGGAGCTGGCGACTTTATCCGGGAAGAGGATCTCGCTGCAGCAGTACAGGCGGCGGAGCATGCGATTTCGCAGAATGATCAGCCAGCTGCTCTGCAGATCCAGCAAAAGCGTTATCTAGCTCAGATGCATCAAGCTGGCTCTTCCTTAACCGATCAACTGCCCCCTGATCTCTTCTTTCCTGCAGGAGACAAGCAAGACCTGGTTCGCACAGTGAACTTGCCCGAGGGCGGCGTGGGCGAATTCAGCGTATCCTACAAAGCCAAGACGGCGACGGATGGGCCTTGGCTGTCAGAAGCGATGCGAAAGATCACAACGCGGATCGGCAAAGACACCAGAGAATCCAGCGAAGAATGGCATTTGAACGCCATTTAGACACCGGATTTGCCTCACGGTATTATTTTACCTCCTCTGAAACCCGCAGTTTTGCTTGACTTGCAGCCTCTCTGCGCACAAATGCGCCGCACTTGTCTTGCGCGAGTTTTTGATTCCGCACGATTCGCTGTTGCCAGTCACTGACTGGCCAGCATCACAACCACAAACCTGCAGAGTTTAAAGCTCTCAGCTTTAAGGACATTCAGCCATGAAGGCCCTCAGTAAACAGACCCAGTCGGCGAAGCCGGCAGAGGTCGAAAAAAAATGGCACATCATTGATGCGGACGGCCTCGTAGTCGGTCGCCTCGCAGCCATCATTGCCAATCACCTGCGCGGTAAGCACAAGCCAAGCTATACTCCGCATGTCGATTGCGGCGATCACATCATCGTGATCAACGCCGACAAGGTGAAATTCACCAGCAACAAAGCTGAGAAGAAAATCTATTACAAGCACACCGGCCACCCGGGCGGTATCAAGGAAACAACCCCTGCGAAGATTCTCGAAGGTCGTTTTCCTGAGCGCGTGCTTAAGAAAGCCGTTGAGCGCATGATCCCGCGCGGCCCGCTCGGCCGTGATCAGATGCGCGCTCTGCACCTCTACAATGGCACCGAGCACCCACATGACGGGCAAAACCCTCAAGTGCTCGACGTGGCTTCCATGAACCGCAAGAACAAGGTCTCCGGATAATGGCTGACGAAAACAACACCGTCTCCGACCTGTCGGATCTCAAAGACATCGCTGGCGACGCACCCGCTGCGGATGCTGCTGAAATTGCTCAAAATCCTGCGGCGCCGCTGCGCGAGCAAGAGCTGGACGCACAAGGCCGCGCCTATGCGACCGGTCGTCGTAAAGACGCCAAAGCACGTGTCTGGATTAAACCAGGCACCGGTAAAGTCACCGTCAATGGCCGCGATCAGGAAGTGTATTTTGCACGTCCGACACTGCGTCTGATCATTGATCAGCCTTTCACGATCACCGATCGTCAGGGCCAGTATGACGTTGTTGCAACTGTCCGCGGCGGCGGCCTTTCAGGCCAAGCTGGCGCGGTTAAGCACGGCATCAGCCAGGCACTTGCCAAGTTTGAGCCTGAGCTGCGCGCTACCGTGAAGTCGGCCGGGTTCCTTACTCGCGATAGCCGTGTTGTTGAGCGTAAGAAGTATGGCCGTGCGAAAGCGCGTCGTAGCTTCCAGTTCTCGAAGCGTTAATCCGCCTCGCAGCACATACCTTACAAAGAAAAGGGCGGCATCCTTCGGGATGTCGCCCTTTTCTTTTGGCATCATGATCCGCTATTTTTGCAGCAGCATCAGCGCCCATGCGAGGCCGCTGCCTGCCAGAAAAATCGGCCATGACCAGAACACTCTCAAGTCACCAAGCGCCATCGAATGCACATCAAGCGGGCCACCACTTGCCCCTTGCGAGCCAATTACACCCGCTATGGAACCGGTCAGGATTGCCCCCAGAACAAACGCTTTCAACATATCCATCGGCTCTGCCTCCAACAGATTGAACCAAACTGGCAGCGGTTATGATCAACACCGGGTTAACGCCGCACCGACAAAAACGGTTAAAGCAAAACCGCATATGTTTACCCGCGCGGGGACTCGTTAGTGCGTGACTTCGCACAATTCGGACGTGATTTTTCCGCCTGGCCCGCAAGAGATCCGGCGAAAGGATGGTGGAGCTCCGTGCCGAAGACGGGTCGACAAAGTCCCCGTTCCGATCAAGCGCATGCTCTGACCGCCAACGGTTCGAACCTCATCGAAAGGCACATGCACATGTCCCGATATCACGGCATGTGCACCCGCAGCGGCTATCGCCTCGAATGCTTGATCCCCGCGGATGGTCGGGTTCGCGGATGAGCCCTTTGGCCCCAACAGAGGATGGTGCGCGGTTACGATCTTGGTGCGCGGGTCCCCCACCAGGTCCTTCAATCGGCCTAAGGTATCGTCCAGCGCGGCGCCCATGACGACACCGTCTGACCATGGAAAGCGAGCCTGAGCCCGCACAGTCGTCTTCAGCGGAACGAGCACAACATCGTCCGACGTCAGTTCGGAACCGACTTCTTCTTTGAGGGTGCGATACCGCTTGTAGGGATCAGTGAACCGCTCCCACAGATTGTAATACGGCATGTCGTGATTGCCTGGATCGAGCACTACCGGCACATCAAGGGATGCGAACCACTTTGCTGCATCGGCGTATTGGGCATGCGTGGCGCGCTGTGTCAGATCACCCGTGCACACCACCGCATCGGGCGCCTCATCCGCAACGATGCGCTCAACCATAGCCAGCGCACTGCGGTCCTCGACTCCGAAATGGACATCGCTAATATGAATAAGCCGAGTAGTCATGCCTTAACCCAATGGGCAATATTCGCGCCGAAGCAATCTCTATTCACCAGCACTACGCCCTCCCCGACAGGATCAGCCAGGCCGCTCCAGCATTCAGCGCACTATATGCAAGGTATCCCCACATCAGCTCGGGCCAGCCATTTGCCACCAACAACATCGCTATGAGCAGCACCAAAAATTCTGCAACCAGCGTCAGCTTCCCGCCCATAAAATGGATAAATGCCGGCATTTGATCGAGCATAGGGTGTTCGCTGTCGAGCACAGCTTTATGCAATGCGAAGTTCCCAACCCCGAGCACGAATATGATAGCGACAGCGATCCACATAGTTACAATCTGACGTAATCCTCTGTCGGCTTGATACAACCGTTGGTCGGGCGAATTACAGCATCGGTCAAGCAGGTACCCCGCCAATCGAACGACATAGGGGCTTTGGTCGACCTCAGGATGATTGCCAATCCCGTACAGCGTATTTCTTCAATCAACAGGACGGATGGTTCCCCGCTTCGAACCCCCGCTCGAACGCCAGCCATCCTGTTGGAGGAGAATACCCATGAAGACTTTCGCAATCGCGACTGCCGCCATTGGCTTGGCAGTAACAGCAGTTCCCGCATTTGCTGGACCTACCGATGTTCCGGTCGAAAAGGTTAGCACCGCAGGCCTGGATCTGGACACTCCAGCTGGCCAGAAAATGCTCGACCAGCGGATCGATCGCGCTGCCCGTTCGGTGTGCCGCGTCAACGAAGTGCGCACCGGCTCACGATTGAAAAGTGTCGAAGCCCGCGCCTGTGTTTCCAAAGCTCGCGCCAGCGCCAAACGTCAGATTACCAGCATTATCGAAAACGAACGCCTGGGCGGATAAGCTATACCCGAACCTCCTACTCCGATCGCTCCCCGTATTGCGATCGTGTAGGACACAGCGGCTCGAACCCTAACAGTCCCGGGGTTCGGGCCGCTTCTTTTTTGTCGACGCTTTAAGAAAAGTGGCGCGAATTAGCGTCCAGCCATGGATTTGACCTTGGACAGATAAGTCCGGCCGATCCTCAATGCCTCGCCATTCTGCAACTCTGCCGACCAAACGCCCAACCCATCGTGCCGCAATCCGCGAATGTTATCGCGGCGCAAGATCGTTGAGCGGTGAATTCGGATAAACTCGTCCGGGTCCAGCCGCGCTTCGAGACCTGCGATTGTCTGAAGCAAGAGGTAAGACCGCGGTGCTTCAGCGGTTCCTACGTGAAGGCGGACATAGTCTCTTTCGGCGTCGATTTGGTGCACTTCGCTCACGGCGATACGGAGCAGTTCAGATCGGTGCGGAACCCACAGTTCATCAAGCCACTGGCTGCCAGATTCCTTACGCTCGCCCTTGCGTGCAACCGCGCGTTCGATCGCTCGCTCCAGCCTGTCGGCGGAGACGGGTTTCAACACGTAGTCAATCGCCTCAAGATCGAACGCTTCAACGGCAAAATGATCATGCGCTGTTACAAAGATCACGGCGGGCGGATCATCCGATTCTGCCAGCTTACGCGCGACCCCTAAGCCATCCAGTTCCGGCATGGTCATATCAAGCAACGCAAGTTCCGGTTGCAGCTTTTCAGCCAGTCGCAAAGCGGCCGCTCCATCGCTCGCCGTGCCCACAACATTGATCGCGGGCAGTTCCGCACAAATCACCTGAATGCGCTCAACCGCGAGAGGTTCATCATCGACAATCAGGGTGCGCAGCGCGGTGTTTTTAGACATGCTTTCAGCCATGGCGGGTCAATGGAATCCGTATCTCTGTTGTGTAGCCGCCCGGAACGGGGGCAGAAGTGAAGCCGATGTCCGGGCCAAAGCGAGCTTCGAGCCGATCGCGCACATTCGCGAGTCCAATTCCGAAACCATGAGGAGATCCCTCAGGAACCCCAGGGCCATCGTCACTCACGCTAATGACCAGTCTGTCAAATTCCTCGCGCGCGGCAACACGGATTGTTATGTTCCGCGTCACATTTGAGACTGCGTACTTTACCGAGTTTTCAACCAGTGGCTGCAAGATCATGCCCGGCACGCGCGCTTCTTTCAGATCTTCCGGAAGGTCAAACTCGCATGTCAAACGATCCGGGAAGCGAACGGCTTCGATATCAAGATAGAGCTGCTGCAGGTCAAATTCGTCTTCAAGCGCGACATCACTGGTCGGCTCATCCGCAAGCGAGTGACGATAAAACCGGCTGATGCTCTGGATCATGCGCTCTGCACGTTCTGCCTTGCCCGTCATAACGAGCGCTGACAGCGAGTTCAGTGTGTTGAACAGGAAGTGCGGATTGACCTGATATCTCAGAGATCGAATCTCTGCCGCTTTGGCGGCTGAACGGAATTTCTGTTCGCGCCGCTCTGCCTCGCGAGCCTGAGCAATCGCAAGAAAGGCGATGTACAGCGCAGCCCAAGTCAGCAGAATATAATATCGGCTGAGCGAGGCATCGATCAATGGGTACCATTTTTGGCCCGTATCTTCGGCATCCTGCAGGATAAAAGTGATCACTGGCGGATTGTCAGGATCGAAATCGTCTACGTTCTTCAGCTGCCATTCCTGAGGAGCATCAATTTCAGCGAGCAGATTGCCCGATTCATCGCGGCGCAGCTTAAACCCGCGTTCTTCGGCGTATTTCTGCTCCAGCCGCTCGTTTAGCGACGTAAACAGCACTTGATTGACTTGCGCGATGGCAATGGCGCCGGGGAAAGCCACCACAAGAGCAACTGCGAAAAGCACCCAACGCTTTTGCTGTTCGAAAAGGCGGAGGATGAACCACAGCACCACGGTGATAAACACAGCGAACGTACAAACAATGCTACGCCGCCAAAGCAGTTCAGGCTGAATATCCAGCCCAAGCATGGCGCCGCGGGCCGAGATCAGAAGGAAATAGACGATCCAAAGGCCGACGATAGACGCAAGCACTGTCGGAAAGGGCACACTGATGTTTGTCTTCCGCGAAGACGCATAAGGGGGGTGTTTGCTATTCATATATCTCAACTGAGATAGCGATCAGCACCCTAAAGCGCCACCAACCGGCTGACGGATAGTCGGACAGGGTTGGACATTTGTCGATTGAAACACCCTTCCCCGACTGCAGTTTTGCCGAAAATCACATTCGAATCATCCGCGCGGCTTGATCATTTCTGATGGGATAACCCATTCGGCAAACTGCTCTTCGGTCAGCAAGCCCAATTCAAGTGCAGCCTCTTTCAAGGTCGTACCATCCGCATGCGCTTTCTTGGCGATTTTTGCGGCATTGTCATAACCGATATGCGGGTTGAGCGCTGTCACCAGCATCAGGCTCTCATTCATCAACTTGTCGATCCGGTCTGTGTTTGCCTCGATTCCGACCACACAATTATCGGTGAAGCTGCGCGCCGCGTCGCTGAGCAAGCGGATCGATTGCAGCACGGCATTGATCATCACAGGCTTGAACACATTGAGTTCGAGATGGCCGTGCGATCCGGCCACGCTAACGGTCGTGTTGTTGCCCATGACCTGCGCGCAAACCATGGTAAGTGCTTCACACTGCGTCGGATTGACCTTGCCCGGCATGATCGAAGAGCCCGGCTCATTCGCAGGCAGAGCAATCTCACCGAGACCGCTACGCGGACCAGAGCCCAACAAACGGATGTCATTGGCGATCTTCATGCAGCTGACGGCGACAGAATTGAGCGCGCCGGACAATTCGACGAGCGCATCATGCGCCGCAAGCGATTCAAACTTGTTGGGGGCCGTAACAAAGCTGTGGCCTGTCGCTTCGGCGACTTGTGCAGCGAATTTTTCGGCAAAACCGACTGTAGAATTGATGCCTGTACCGACAGCGGTCCCGCCCTGCGCCAACTCCAGCACCCGAGGCAAAGCGTTCTCGAGACGAGCAATCCCGTATTCGACTTGCTTGGCGTAACCGGAGAATTCCTGACCCAACGTCAAAGGAGTTGCATCCTGCAAGTGTGTCCGACCGATTTTGACGATATCGGCATAGGCGGTCGCCTTTGCGTCCAGAGCGCTCTGCAAATGGTCAAGCGCAGGGATGAGTTGCTCAATCGTTTCACTCGCGGCTGCAATATGCATGGCGGTAGGGAATGTATCGTTTGAGCTCTGCCCCATATTGCAGTGATCATTTGGGTGGACTGGTTCTTTCCCACCCAACTCACCGGTCAAAAGCTCGTTTGCGCGGCTGGCAATCACTTCATTGGCATTCATATTCGACTGCGTGCCTGAGCCAGTCTGCCACACCGAAAGTGGGAATTGGCTGGCAAGCGTACCATCGATAACTTCATGCGCAGCTTTGATGATCGCATCACCAATTTTCGCATCAAGCACGCCCAAATCCATATTGGCGCGCGCAGCGGATTGTTTCTGGATACCAAGCGCTTTCACCAAGGGCGCAGGCATCGTCTCAGTACCGATCGCAAAGTTGGCAAGACTGCGCTGTGTCTGTGCGCCCCAATGCGCATCCACGGGTACAGCAACTTCGCCCAGCGAGTCGGTTTCAATCCGAACTTTGCCCGTGGCTCCAAAGATCTTGCCGTCGTTATGAATGTCACTCATCGAAGTGTTCCCTGTTTCGGTCGATTGCGTGCCCCCATAAGCATCGCGGACGCTAGAGGTCAAAGAGATAAGACCTGTCTGAAAAGTGGAGCTGAAATACAGTGCCAAACCACTTGGCCAATCAGCCAGCGAACGGTAGTAAGGGTTGACGTGCTGTATTGTGTGACTAATACAGTCAATCGGAGTTAATATGACGACCATGACAGCCCCTTCCGAATCCGCCACTGCCCGCCGTGCAATGATCGATAGCCAGCTGCGCACCAGCGGCGTGAACGAAGAGTTCGCGCTGGCCCGTATGTTGGCTGTGCCTCGCGAGGATTTTCTTCCCGAAGACAAAGCGGCGCAGGCCTATACCGATCGCTCCATCGCTATCGGCGAAGATGCTTATCTTGGATCGCCTTTGTTTTACGGAAAGCTTCTGCTCGAAGCCGATCCGGACAAGAACGACAATGTGCTGATCGTAGAAGGCGGCACCGGATATCTGGCAGAGCTGCTGCGCCCGCTGGTCGGATCAATCGATACAATGTCTGTGGCTGATGCTGCGGCAGGTAAAGATGCCAAAGGCGGCTCGTATTCGCTCGTCGTGATCGACGGCGCTATTGAGCAGTTGCCCGATGCCATCGCCTCCTGCGTCGCCGAAAACGGCCGGATCGTTTCCGGTTTGCTTTTACGCCAGGTCACTCGCCTCGCCGCGGGCCGCAAAGTCGCAGGCCACCTTTCGCTTCAACCTGTTGAAGATATCGGCATCCCCGTGCTGCACGCCTTCGATAAACCCAAGAGCTGGACTTTCTAATGAATGCACATGTCGGCCTGAAACGCGCATTGTTCGCCGCCGCCGGTCTCGGCGCGATTGCGATTGGCGCACCGGCACAGGCCGACACTCTGCGCGAAGCTCTGGTGAAGGCATACAATACAAACCCCACGCTAGAAGCCGCCCGTTCTGATCAGCGCGCCACCGATGAAGGTGTGCCAATTGCCCGTGCGCCGGGCCTGCCAAGCGCCAACGTCACAGCAACGCACATCGAGTTTGTCCGGCGCTCCGCAAACAGCTTCACGGCGCCAGAGCGCAATCTCGGCATTAATGGCCAGCTCGTGGTTCCGATCTATTCCGGCGGAGCGGTGAAGAACAATCTGCGCGCCGCCAAAGAACTGGTCGCAGCCGGGCAGGCATCACTTCGAAACACCGAAAGCGCCATTTTTAGCCAAGTGGTCGCCGCATATATGGATGTGCTTCGTACAGAAGCGCTGACCGCATTGACTGCCAATCAGGTTGAGGTTTTGAGGATCAATCTCGAAGCCACCAATGACCGGTTTGAGATTGGCGATCTGACCCGCACCGATGTCGCCCAATCGCAATCCCGATTTGCTCAGGCCCAAGGCGACTTTCAGCAAGCACAGGCGAATCTCATCGCCGCGCGCGAGTTGTACATTCAACTGGTTGGCACGGCGCCCGGTGAACTCGACGCACCGCCGCCTCTTCCCGGCCTGCCCGAAACGGTAGGACAGGCAATCGTCACAGCCCTGGAACAGAATCCCAACCTGATCGCAGCGAAAGAACGCGCAGAAGCGGCTGGTTTCAGCACCAAAGCCGCAGGGGCCGGTAGATATCCGACGGTCGGTGTCTTTTCTAACGTCGATTACAGCGACTTTTACGGCACATTGGGTGGGCCGATATCGTCCGACTTCCTTCAAAGTGAAACGACGGCGAATGTTGGTGTGCGTCTCACAGTGCCGCTGTTTCAAGGCGGGCTGCCCGCTGCCCGTCAACGTCAGGCTGGCGCGCGTGAAAGCGCCGCTTTGAACGAAGTCATTGCATTCGAACGCGACGTTATTGCGCAAACCCGCGCAACCTACGCCAATTGGCAATCGGCCGGCGCAGTCATCAAAAGCTCGCAAACGGCCGTTGAGGCAGCTGAATTGAGCCTCGAAGGCGTGCGCGCGGAGAACTCCATCGGCAATCGCTCAATTCTCGATGTTCTGAATGCCGAACAGGAATTGCTATCCGCACGGGCGCAATTGGTAACTGCACGTCGCAACGCTTATGTCGCAGGCTTCAATCTGCTAGCCCTTATGGGAAAGGCCGAGGCGCGCGACCTCAATCTCGAAACCGGCGGCCCGCTATACGATCCTATGGTTAATTATGAGCGTGTTCGCGGACGCCAATGGGATTGGGATCGCGATCCAAAAGCAGAAGCGCAGTCGACCAGAACCGTTGACATTCCGCCCGCTGACGCGATGATTGGCCCACGTCTGGAACCCGGCGAGTAAAGCCCGCGTTCTGATTCGGAATGGTTAACAGTGACAGGTCTGGGACAAGCAGTGGCGCAAAACGAAGCATCGGTCGAAGAGATCCTCGAATCGATCAAGAAGGTTATCGCGCGCGATAACCGCGAAAGCACTTTGCAAACTCGCAAGCGCCGCGAAGAAGACGCGGATCGCGTCGAAACCGACGCGCTCGATGTCGAGGACGCTGAAGATGTCTTGGACCTTTCCGAGATGGAGCTTGAGGCCGAGGAAGCATCACAGGATGATGCGGCATCAGAGCCTGACATTGCCGAACCGTTGGTGACGGAAGAAGTGCGGGGCGCGATGCAGGAGAATCTTGCAGCACTGGCCATGCTTTCTGAACCAAGCGCACGCCCGCAAATTGTTCGCTCGGGCGAGACCTCGCTTGAGGATTTGACGCGTGAATTGATGCGTCCAATGCTTGCAGAATGGCTTGATAAGAACCTTCCAAGCATGGTCGAAAAGATGGTTCAGGCCGAAATCGCGCGGATCGCTGGCAAGAAAAGCTGAAGCCTTAGGGCCCACACACTTCCGGTTTCACTAGCGCGCGGCGGATAAGCCCGTTACTCCACACACCCATGCGATGGACACAAATCTTCAGTGCTGCAGCCGCAGCAGCTGCATTTACCTCGGCGCCGCTAGCCGCCGACGATCACACCGTTTCAGGCCTAAAGGTGCCGGCAATGTCGGCCCAGGATCTGGTTACGATGCCCCGCCTTGGCGGAGCAACCGTGGCACAGGATCGCTATGCGGTGTTTTCCGTCACCGAAACCGATCCTGACACATATGACAGATCACGAAAGCATTATGTGATCGACCTTCAGAACGCAGATGCGACACCGGTCGCGTTTGACCTTGGGATTGATGCATATTCACTGGCATTCGGCCCCGATGATTTCCTGTATTTCCTCAGCACGGATCACACCGATCAAGAACAGGAACCACGATCACGGCTGTGGCGCGCCGCGCTTGAGGCCAATGGAAATGTCACAGGCCCAATGCTCGTGGCGGAATTTCCAGACACGGATATTGCCGGGTTCAAGATCGCTCCGACGGGCAAGCGAATTGCTCTTTGGGCAGAGTTGTCACGCGACTGTACACGCTTCGCCTGCAGAGACAGTGCAGCCAAGCATTTGCCCGGGCCGGGTAACGGTCGTCTCTATCAAGGTGACGAAGGCTTTTTCCGCCACTGGGATCGCTGGGCAACACCCGGGATTTACAACCGCGTATTCCTCTTCGGATTGGAAGAGGGCAAAGTCGTGGGCGATGGCACACCTGTCGACGGTGCGGACTCCTCCACTGGGATTACTGGCAACACGCCAACCATGCCGTTCGGAGGTGGTGAAGATATCGCTTGGGCGCCCGACGGATCAGGCGTGTATTTCGTCGCGAGAGAAGCGAACGCAGACGAACCTATCTCGACCGATCACGATATCTATTTCTCAGACTTCTCCGGGTCCGCACCGCAAGTTTTGACCGATGCCAATAAGGCTGTCGACATTGCGCCCGCCCCTTCGCCAAACGGCAAGCATCTTGCCTATCTCGCTATGGCGCGGGCCGGATATGAAGCGGACCGGCTGGTCGTGCAGTTGCGCGATCTTGAAACCGGCGAAACACGCGCGCTCACACAGGATGTTGATCTGTCATTCGGCGGTCTGTCATGGAGCGCAGACGGGTCTTACCTTCTCGCAAGCGCAGCCGACGTGCTAGATACACCTGTTTTCAAGATTGATCCGAAGACTGGCAAAACCAGCAGGCTCGATCTGATGGCGGGCAATGAGGCGCATATTGGCAATGTGGTGCCGCTTTCCGGCGATCGGCTTTTGTTCACGCGCGATTCCATTGGCGTTCCAAACGAGCTGTTCCTGTCGGACGGTATGGGCCAAGCCCGCCCGCTCACCGATATTGTCACAAGCCGAATGGGCACAATGGCATCGACTGTTACATCGCGTTTCAGCTTTGCCGGAGCTGAAGGTGACACTGTTTGGGGTCAAATCACACGACTTGAGAATCAAACAGGGCCTATTCCGGCAATTCTATATATCCATGGCGGCCCTCAAGGCAGCTTCCGCGACGGATGGTCCAGCCGCTGGAACCCGCGCGTTGTTGCGAGCCAAGGCTATGCCGTGATCTCTGTCGATTTCCACGGAAGCGCTGGATACGGCCAGGAATTTATGGATTCCATCAACCGCGATTGGGGCGGTAAGCCTTTGGAAGACCTGCAAAAAGGCCTCGCCGCCGCGCTTGAACTCGACGATCAGATTGATGGCTCGCGCGCCTGCGCAATGGGTGCGAGCTATGGCGGTTACATGGTCAACTGGATCGCGGGCAAATGGCCAGATCGCTTTAATTGCCTTGTTCAGCATGACGGATTGTTCGACATGCGCAGCTTCTACTATTCGACCGAGGAATTGTGGTTCCCTCGTTGGGACTTCGGCGGCTCTTATGCCGAAGCGCGCGAAGAGTATGAGCGCTGGAATCCCGTCAATCATGTCGATCAATGGAAGACACCGATGCTTGTAGTGGCTGGCGAGCAGGATTTCCGCGTGCCTTACACCCAAGGCCTGCAAAGCTTCACAGCTTTGCAAGAGCGCAAAATTCCTTCGCAATTATTGGTGTTCCCAGATGAAAACCATTGGGTTCTGGGCGCGGAAAACTCATTGCAGTGGCATGAAACGGTGTTCGATTGGCTCGATCAATGGCTTACGAAAGAAGATACGGCAGCAGAATGAGCGACACCGGTAAACTGGCAGCGCAGGTCGCGCTCGCCAAGAAATACGGGACCGAGGAAAAAGGCGACGGAATTGAGCGTCATATCTTCCTTTGCGCGCTGTCCGACAAAGAGAAATGCTGCTCGCGCGCTGACGGGGAAATTGCTTGGCAGTTCCTCAAAGACCGTTTGAAAGAGCGGGGTCTAGTGGGGCCTAAAAGGACTGAACAGCACCAGAGAGGGGCTGGCGGAGGTATTCAGCGTACCAAAGCGGACTGTCTGCAAATCTGCGGCAACGGACCGATCGCGGTCGTTTGGCCAGAAGGCGTCTGGTACCATTCCTGCCATCCGGAAGTTCTTGAGCGGATCATCGAAGAACACCTGATCGGCGGGGTGCCGGTTGAGGAATTCAGATTGACCCCTCCCGCTTGATCTGGCGCCTTATTTGTCGTCCGTCTTATCGCCGAACAACTCATCTGCATTCGGCAATCGATTATCGACGGCTTCATCGTGGCCGGTCCCATTCGATAGGAACAAAAGCCCCATCAATCCGCCAGTCAAAAGCATCGTGAAGGCTATGCCGAGAGCCACAGCAATGTAAAAATGCACGGAAATCGCGCCATTGAAAGCGTACAAAACGCCCAGCGCGACCGCGACTACCGCAATCGTTACGACCAGCAGCAATCGCATGACTTGGCGATATCTGGCCCAAGCATGGGCGGCTGTTTCCGGATCATCGAGCGGTGATTTTCTGGCCATAGCTTTCCCATGAATGCGCACAGCCGGGTTTGCAATGGCCTTGCTTGCAAGTGCTCTTGCACCGGGCCGGACACAGCTTGATTCGCTTTTCGCTCGCAAAAGTGGCATTTTCTATTCGTAAGAAAGGAGAGCCCTATGACAATTGCAAAGATCATCGCAGGTCGCTCGGCTGCGGATGTCGTGTCTTGCGATGTGACCACGCCTGTATCAGAGGTCGTCGCGATCCTCGCTGGAAAGCGGATTGGCGCCTTGCCAGTGATGCGTGCGGGAAGCGTTGCCGGAATCATTTCAGAGCGCGACATCATTTACAGGCTGGCAGACCAAGGTGCGAGTTGCCTGAATATGCCGGTTGAGGCGATCATGACCTCCCCTGCTGTAACCATCGAATCTGGAACACAAATCGACGACGCAATGGCATTGATGACAAAGCGGCGCTTTCGCCATTTCCCTGTCGTCGAAAACGGTGCGCTCGTCGCCTTTATCTCGATCGGTGATCTGGTGAAGGACAAGATTGACGCGGTGGAGCAAGAAGCAGAGGCAATCCGGAACTATATCCAGACGGCTTAAGCTTGTGGTTCACTCCCCCTGCACCTAGATCATATCCATGGCTGAAACACTTACCCTCACCCCTGCCGCAGCGAAACGCATAGCTTGGATCGCCGATAAGCAGACCAAACCCGCTATCTTGCGACTTTCGGTCGAAGGTGGGGGCTGTTCGGGTTTTCAGTACAAGTTTGATCTCGCCGACAGTCCCGAAAGTGACGATTCGATTAGCGAAACCGACGGGGTTAAACTGGTTGTCGATCCGATGAGCCTCGACCTTGTCGGCGGAAGCGTCGTTGATTTTGTCGAATCGCTCGGCGGGGCAGCCTTTAAGGTTGAAAATCCCAAGGCAGCGGCCGGTTGCGGCTGCGGATCAAGTTTCGGGATTTAGGTTTTACCAAAGGGCGCATTTCGGGCAGTAGTGCTGCCATGAAGATTGCCACCTACAATATCAACGGTATCAAAGCGCGCCTGCCGCGATTGAAGGAATGGCTTGCCGAAACACGGCCTGCTGTTGCTTGCCTGCAAGAAGTTAAAAGCCAGGACGAAGGCTTTCCCGCGTCCGAATTCGAAGAGCTTGGCTACCACGCGATCTGGCACGGCCAGAAGAGCTTTAACGGCGTGGCTATCTTGACCGATAGCAAGGCAGGCTATGAGCCTCCGAAAGAGATCCAGCGCGGATTGGGCATCGACGGCCCGAAAGAGGGCGAGGGCGAGCAATCGCGCTATCTCGAAGCGGATGTGACGGACAAAGATGGCCGTACCATCCGCATTGTCTGCATCTATCTGCCCAATGGAAACCCGCATCCGGGGCCAAAGTTCGACTACAAGCTGGCCTGGATGGAAAAATTGCGCGCGCGCATGGGCGAAATTTGGGCTGAAGAAGTTCCAGCGGCAGTGTTGGGCGACTACAACGTGATCCCGCAGGACGATGATACCTATTCAGTAAGAGCAATGGCGTCCGATGCTTTGATGCAGCCGGAAAGCCGCGCCGCCTATTCGACATTGCTCGCTGATGGTTGGACCGACGCGGTCCGCACAATGAATCCGCGCGGCGGAGTGTGGACGTATTGGGACTATCAAGCCGGTGCATGGCAGCGCGATCACGGCTTTAGAATCGATCACATCCTGCTGACCCCAGAATTGGCGGATCGGCTGCACTCTGTGGGTGTTGACCGTGATCACCGTGGCCGTGAAAAGGCCAGCGATCACGCCCCAACTTGGGCTGTACTTCGGGGCTAACTTCCAGAATTCCCCCCGCACAAACAAAAACCCCCGCCGGTGAGGGCGGGGGTCTGTGTTCTTCACCGGATCAAATGATCAACGATAGAAAATGTGTGTATCGATCTGCGCAGTGCGCGTCTTACGGCGGCTCCACGAAGGACGGACGTAATTTGCGTGGAAGTAGACTGCTTCGCCCGCTTCGGATTCCCACATTTCTTCATGCGCGATCCGGGCGATTGATTTTGCGCGGTCCCAAGCGGCAGAGCCGGTCTTGATGCGCGGCATGCGGCCGTTTTTCACGAAGGAAAACTGCGCGCGTTGATACACAACGCCGCAATAGCTGGCCGGGAAACGGCGATCGTCAGCACGATTGATGACCACTTGCGCCACAGCAAGCTGCCCAGCGAGTGGCTCGCCGCGCGATTCGAAATAGACAGCACCTGCGAGGCAACGCATTTGCTCACTCATATCATCGCTCTGATCGACTTTGCTCACCAATTCGCGAAGCGAAGCGGCGTTGTAAGTGATTTCGGCGTTTGGTTCGTCTGCGGTTTCTTCCGCGACAGGCTGCACCACTTCTTCCGATACGAAAACGGTCGCCTGGGGTACAATTTCCACCAACTCTTCAGCGGTGGTTGCGGTTTGATCCGCCGCGGGGAGAGCCGCTGCGTCTTGTGCGAAAGCTCCTGCGCCATCAGCGCTTGAAAAGCTCAAACCGGCAGTGGCTGCAATAGCGACTGCGCTTAAAGAGTAAGTCTTACGACTCATCAAATCTACTTTTTATGCGGTGAGCGAGCTCCGACGCAGGTGAGAACCTGTTGCGTTATTTGCGCAAATTTTATGATGGTTCTTCTTGCCTGCCGGCTGCCCCCCGTCTGCGTGCTGATCCCACGGCCTTATTGCCGCATTGCCAGCCTCCGCATGTGGAAGCAGGGGTCCAAATAGTCTCAGATGAAACTAAGTCAAGTTAACCGGGCAGAAGTGCGATGAACCGTTCCGGGTCCGCGATATCCACCTCTAAAATCCAAATATCGGGGTCTTGTTCGCGCCTGCGGCTGAGATAGTCAGAAAATTCATAATGATTTTCAGTATCTTGTTCTTTTGTGCGCACGAAAGAGCGTGTTCCGTCCATCTGCGGCATTCTTTCCCATAGCTGGGCGCTGCCGCCGCGATACATGGTTACCAAGAGGATCGTACCCCCGTCGCGCTCGCCTTTGGATAGCACCATCGCCGAGCCATTATTGGATTCGGCAAGGCGAATCAGGCTGGAAATTTCGACATGCGCAGGAAAGCGAACAGGTTCGGTCATCCGTCCGAAGAATATCCGGGAAGACTGGAAAGGGCGATGCGCGACCGCATGAATGTGCCTGTGCCGCGGCCGATTTCGTCACCTTCCGCATCGATCAAGCGCGATTCTGCAACAAAAACGCGCCGCTTGCCGCTTACCCAGCGACCTTCGGCGATAACTTCGCCCACGCGAACAGGCTTTGTGAAATGGAGGTTGAAACTCGTTGTCAGCAAGAACCGGTCCGTTGCCAGGGTATTCGCCGCGTAAAACGCCGCGTCATCGAGCATCTTGAAATAGATGGTTCCGTGCGCCGCGCCGGCGGCATGAAACACATCTTCATCAATCGTGAAGGTCAACCGCGACCGGCCTTCACCCGGCAATTCTATCTTTGAGGCGAATTTCTGGTTGATCGGCGCAGAAGAATACAGCCGCTCCAAAGCCCGGTAGTGCGAATCCGCACCCGGCATTGCGTCACTGGCCTCTTCAGGCGGCATCGCGCAGGAACTGGTTCGTCAGCAAGGCAAAGATTGCCTCCGCATCAGATGCGTCGTTCAAGGACTGGAGTCTGTTTTCATCACGCATGAAGCGGGAAATCGCTGCCAGCGCATGAAGATGGGTGGCGCCCGCGTTCTCTGGTGAAACCAGGCCAAAGAACAAGGATACAGGCATCGCATCGGCCGCGTTGAAATCGACCGGTTGCTCCAATTTGAGCAAAACCAGAGTCGGGCGGCGTACCGACGCATTGCGGCAATGCGGAATCGCTGCTCCACGGCCAAAGCCGGTGCTGCCAAGCGCTTCGCGCTGCTCGAGGCCATCCAGCACTTCGGCAGCGTCCAAGCCGTAAATCTCGGCAAATTGCTCTGAAATCTTGGTTAGAACTTGCTGCTTGTTCTCCAGACGGTCGATCAAGACCGCCTCGGGCAGCATGGTGATATTTACGTCCATTACGAAACTAAAATCCTGAATAACTTTACCCAACAAGGGTAGGGTCCACGCATGACATCAAGTGACCGCGGGCGGGGGTGCGGTCTCCTCTCCTGTGATGCACAGCTTACGCAGTCCTACATATGGTGCCGTTTTATCAACGGTACAAATGTGGCTCTATCGTGGCTCAACCCAGCCGATCGAGCCGTCAGCGCGGCGATAAACCATATTATGCCGGTCAGTTCCAGCATTTTTGAAAAACAGCGCGGGTGTATCGCGCAGATCCAGCATCATCACTGCATCAGCAACGCTGTAGGTCGGGATGTCTACGCTGGTTTCCGCAATAATGGGCGGAGCGTCAGCCACAATTTCTTCTTCCGGCTCTTCGGCGGCGAAAATTGTGTAGGCAGCCTCTTCCTCAGCACGAACCTGGCTGGCGCGCTCATGCCGATCGGTCAGACGGCGTTTATACCGGCGCAGCTGCGTTTCAATCTTGGTGGCGGCATTGTCGAGCGCTTGATGCGCGTCATGCGCGCTGCCTTGCGCCTTTAGAATCGTTCCGTGGTTTACGTGGGTAACAATATCGCAGCTAAACGCCCCGGCGGGGGCTTTGCCAAACGTGACATGAGAGGAAAGCGCCCCGTCGAAATATTTGTCGACGATCCCGCTCAATCGATCCGATGCATGCTCTTGCAAAGCTGCGCCCGTTTCCACCTGGTGGCCCGATACCCGAATATCCATCGTCGCCCCGTCTCCTTTATCGTTACAATTCTCTCTTGGCTGACCGATAATTCGATCAGTGAGCCCAGATCGCGTCCTTGATCCCGGCTATAAATTCTTTGTGTCGCGCCAATTCCTGAGGGGAAGCCGCATGCACGCGCGGCTCGCGTCGCGGTTTGTCTGGCCTCTTTGACAAAGCAGGTGTCACGAACCCTGCCGTATCAGACGAAGCACCCGAAGGCGCTGCATCAGCCGCCAGCTCAAGTCCGATCTGCCGGCCGCCATTCAGTTCGACATAAACCTGAGCGAGCAGCTCGGCATCAAGCAGTGCGCCATGTTTGACACGGTGGCTGCGATCAATCCCATAGCGCGTGCACAATGCATCGAGTGACAATTTCGCCCCCGGATGCCGTTTGCGGGCAATCGCGACGGTATCAATCATCCGGTCCATGGAAATCGGCTCTTTGCCAATTTTTTCGAGTTCCGAATTGAGAAAGCCAAAGTCGAAACCTGCATTGTGCGCAACCAGCGACGCATCGCCCAGAAATTCAAGCAATTCATCCGCTGTTTCGGCGAATTTGGGTTTTGTCTCAAGAAACGAGATTGAAAGACCGTGCACCGCTTCAGCAGCAGAGGGCATATCACGTTCTGGATTGTAGTAGGCGTGGTAGGTGTTTCCGGTTTCTACCCGGTCGATCATTTCCAGACACCCGATTTCGACCATCCGGTCCCCTGTTTTGGGGTCTAGGCCGGTGGTCTCGGTGTCGAAAATAATCTCACGCATTGGAGATGTTATTCACCCAAGTTTGGCGAAGCGCAAGGGGTCTGATGGCCCCAGAACGGAGCTTACACTCGGCTCGACGCGATCTCATTGATAATCGCGGCGACTTGCGCCCGCGTCTCATCGAATGTGGTGCCAGTATCAATAACAAAATCTGCGCGGGAGCGCTTTTCCGCATCCGGTGTTTGTAACGACAATATGTGTTCAAACTTCTCTTCCGTCATACCGGGACGGGCGAGAACCCGTTCGCGCTGTAAATCTGTAGGGGCGGAGACGACTACAACGACATCAACCGATTCGTTGCCCCCCCCTTCAAACAATAGGGGGATATCGAACAGGATTATGGCTGCGCCCTCATTGTCGGCAAGAAACTGCATGCGCTTCTTACCCACCGACGGATGGACAATCGCTTCGAGCCTCGCGAGAGCGTTTTTGTCACCGAACACCAACTTGCCAAGCGCGTCACGGTTCACCCCTTCCGGGCCGGTTGAGCCGGGGAAGGCTGCCTCAATCGCGGGGTTCAATTCGCCATCGGGCCCCTGCATCGCCCGCACCTCGGCATCGGCATCGAAGACCGGAATGCCGGCATCTTCAAACATCGCCGCGACGGTCGATTTGCCCATTCCAATGGAACCGGTGAGACCAATGATCACAGGCTTGGTCATTTGAGCAGCAGCTCCTGCAATTCCTGATCGTGTTCGCGCGGAGGAGGCGCTCCGAAAAACTTCTCGAATGCCGCCGCTGCTTGACCGATTAGCATTGCAAACCCGTTGATCGTTTCGTGGCCGCCCTCGCGGGCCGCTTTCAGAAATGGTGTTTCGATCGGATTGGTCACAATATCATAAGCAATGCCGCCCGGAGGTGCGTGGCTCCAGTCGAAAGCGAGTGGAGGGTTGCCTTCCATCCCCAGTGGGGATGCGTTCACCACCAGATCAAAACACCTGTCGCGATCGTCGAAAGGAAAGTCGGTCGGCTCGGCAAAATGGGCGATATCGATCGCGTGATGTTCCCCGCGCGGAGCCAATTCATCAAGCAAGGCGCGCGCCTTACTCGGATTGCGTCCAGCCACCACCAAAGTGAAGCCTCGATCTGCCAGAGTAGCAATGACCGCGCGGGCCGCACCGCCTGTGCCGATAATACGCGCCATGCGAAATAGGTGTTCTGTTTCAAGCATAGGAAGCAGCGGCTCAAGAAATCCGGAGGCGTCGGTATTGAAACCTTTCAGCACCCCGTTTTCGTGCCGGACAACCGTGTTCACAGCGCCGAGTTTTTCAGCGACCGGGTCCAGTGCATCAATCTCAGCAATGATGCTTTGTTTATGCGGCATTGTGACGTTGCAGCCGATCCAACTGCCATCATCGCGGTACTTGGAAAGATAGTCTCGCAAAGCATCCGCTTCGACATGCCGCGACTTATATCGGCCAGAAATGCCGAGCTTCTCCAGCCAAAAACTATGGATGAGCGGCGATTTCGATTGTGCAATCGGATCACCGATGACGTGTGCGAAGGGAATGCTCATGCTGGCAAGACACCACGTTCACGCAGCGCGCCAAGGACCGGAAGCAAAGGCATGCCGAGCACCGTAAATTGATCACCTGTGATCGATTCAAACAACTGAACACCGATCGCCTCGATCCGAAACACTCCGACTGTGTAGCTTACCTCGGGCCATTCTTGTTCAAGGTAGTATTCGATGAATTCCTCCGAAAGGTCCCGAACGGTTAGGCTGGCAAGATCGGTGTGGCTCCATTCGCATGTGTCGTCGCGGACCAATGCAGCGGCGCTGTGCAACTCGATCACCTTGCCGGAAAAGAAGCGGAGATGCTCGGCAGCGTTTTCGCGCGAGGTGGGCTTATCGAAACGCTGACCACCAGCGACAACGAGCGAGTCGCTTCCAAGAACCAATGCGCCGGGGTTGGACGGGGCGAGGGCGGCCGCCTTTGCCACGGCCAGAGCTTCGGCGATTTCAGCAGGCGCCGCGCCAGAGAGCTCCGCTTCGATAGCGCGCTCGTCAACGTCAGCAGGAATTGCCTCATAATGCACACCCGCAGCATCAAGCATGGCGCGGCGAGAGGCCGATTTTGACGCAAGGATCAGGGAGGGGCGGGCGTCACTCATATCGGTTTCGACACTCCATCGACTTGCCCGTCTTTGCGTTTGCGTTCTTGCACAAGACGGATGATCGCCGCTGCGCTTTCCTCGATAGACCGGCGGGTCACATCGATTACTGGCCAGCCATTGTCCGCAAACATGCGGCGCGCGAATTGCAGCTCGGCTTTGACCCGTTCGTCATCCACATAGGATGTTTCGGTTCCTTCATTGAGCGATAATAGCCGGTTGCGGCGGATCTGGACGAGCCGTTCGGACGCGGTGGTCAGACCAACCACAAGCGGGTGCCGCAATTGAAACAGCGATTCAGGTGGCGGACTTTCAACAACCAGAGGAATGTTCGCGGTTTTATACCCGCGATTGGCGAGATAAATGCTCGTCGGTGTTTTCGAACTGCGCGAAACGCCTGCGAGGACAATGTCTGCCTCTTCCCAATTCTCATGCCCAATGCCGTCATCATGCGCGATGGTGAATTGGATCGCGTCCACCCGCTTAAAGTAATCGTCATCCATCAGGTGTTGACGGCCCGGGCGACCATGCGCCTCTTGCCCCAGTTGTGATTCAAGCGCGGCCGTAACCTGATCAAGCACGGGGACCGCAGGCAGGCCAAGGTGACGGCAATGCTCTTCCAGCCGGTCTCTGGTGTCCGGGTTCACCAGCGTAAACAGCACCAAACCGGGGTTGTCGGCAAGATCAGGCACAATCCGATCAAGGTGCTGACGCGAACGTACCATCGGCCAGAAATGACGATTGACCTCGGGGTCATCAAATTGCGCGAGCGCAGCTTTGGCGATCATCTCCAGCGTTTCACCAGTGGAATCTGAGACAAGGTGCAGGTTCAGTCGGTTCATAAGGTTATCGCTGGCTGCTATCGGAGGTTGGTGAGCTTGTGGATATACAGGGGCATAAACCACGGCAAAGAACAGTCGACAAGCATGGGAGGAAATTTCATCCTCGAAACCGCGAAGTTGTGAGGGGTGCTTGTCGACACAAGCCAGCGTTTTTAAACAGGGTGGGGACAGCGTGGATAGTTTCCGCTTGACCACACAAAAGTGTAGAGTCGCATGGACACTTTGGGGTGTTCACAGCGGGAGAAATCGGGCAGTTGCTGGTAATTCCCGCTTTCCACAGGGCCAACACCTACTCCATCCTTTTATATAAAAATTATATTAGATTAGAGGAACTCCAATGCCGGGCCCACTGCTCGAAACTCTCAAAGGTTCGAAACAAGAAATAGCGCCAGTTTGGCTCATGCGCCAGGCCGGTCGGTACCTTCCTGAATATCGTGAATTACGGGCAGAGAAGGGCGGCTTTTTAGAGCTGGTCTATGACAGTGAAGCTGCCGCCGAAGTTACCGTGCAACCTATCCGCCGCTTTGGGTTTGACGGCGCAATTCTGTTTTCCGATATTCTAATCGTACCGCACGCGATGGGGCAGGGTCTGGAATTTCTCGCAGGGGAGGGACCGCATCTGAGCCCAACATTGCGCGATGTTGATCTGGCTGATTTCACCCAAGCGAAAGAGCGTTTCGATCCGGTTTATGAGACGGTTCGCCGAACCCGCCAGCAGATCTCTGATTCCGTCACGATGTTGGGCTTTGCGGGGTCTCCCTGGACAGTTGCGACGTATATGATCGCGGGACAAGGTTCCAAGAACCAGGAGCCAGCGCGATTGATGGCGTATCGTGACCCTGCTCGTATGCAGGCGATCTGTGATGCAATCATTGAAATCTCTGTCGAGTATCTACGCGGACAGATTGATGCGGGAGCGGAAGCCATCCAGCTGTTTGATAGTTGGGCTGGCAGTCTTGCTCCGGACGAGTTTGAACGCTGGGTCATTGCACCCAATGCGAAAATCACAGCAGAGCTTAAAAGTTCGCATCCCGGCACGCCGATAATTGGCTTTCCGAAGGGTGCAGGGGCCAAATTGCCCGCATATGCGCGCGAAACCGGTGTTGATGCGATTGGCCTTGATGAAACGCTCGATCCGGCCTGGGCCCATGCCAGCTTGCCCGAGGGAATGCCTGTTCAAGGCAATTTTGATCCGCTGCTGCTCGAAGCTGGAGGTCCTGAGATAAAGAAACGGGTTCATACGATTATTGAGGCATTTGAAGATCGGCCGCACATCTTCAATCTTGGTCATGGAATTGGCCAGTTCACGCCGATTGAGCACGTTGAAGAGTTGCTAGAAGCCGTTCGCGGCAGTTAAAGCGGCACGATGCAGGACTTTCTTCTCTCGATTTATCCATGGCTCAAAATCGGCCATGTCATCTTCATGGTGTTTTGGCTTGCGGGGCTATTTATGCTTCCGCGCCAGTGCATTTACATGCTCGATCATGAGCCAGGATCCGCTGGTGAAGCCAAATGGGCTGAGCGAATGGGCAAGCTGCGCAAAATTATCCTTACGCCGAGCTTGATCATCGTGTGGGTACTCGGGATTTCTATAGCGATTGCTATCGGTGCATTCTCGCAAGGTTGGTTGCATGCCAAACTGGCGCTCGTCCTTGGATTAACCGGCTATCATGGTTGGCTGGTTGGTCAGACTAAGAAGATGGCTCGCGGTGAGCGCCCGCTGACTGAAAAACACCTTCGGATGATTGGCGAAGTGCCTGGGTTTTTGCTCGTTCTGATCGTTGCGCTCGTTTATCTTAAGCCGTTTTGATAAATGCCGATTGACCGCGCGATGCTGCGCCTCTAATTTATAGCTCTTAACCGGTTTGGACCGTGCATCCCTGCATTGTCCTGTCTGCTTTCTCCAAGCCCAGCCTTCATCAAAAGGCGCCTCGTTCAAGAGGTACTGACAATCCGGCCAATCCACTGATTTTGGAAATGATTTTCAATGCATCTTAAAGACCTCAAAGAAAAAACCCCGGCCGAACTTGTTCAGATGGCTGAAGAACTCGGCGTCGAAGGCGCGTCGACGATGCGCCGTCAGGACCTGCTGTTCAGCATTCTGCGCGAACTCGCTGAAGACGAAGAATACGAAGAAAAGATCATGGGTATCGGCACTATCGAAGTGCTGCAGGATGGCTTTGGCTTCCTCCGTTCACCAGAAGCGAATTATCTCGCAGGGCCCGATGATATCTATGTTTCGCCAAACCAGATCCGCAAATGG
This sequence comes from Erythrobacter sp. F6033, assembly GCF_023016005.1. Classification (NCBI taxonomy): domain Bacteria; kingdom Pseudomonadati; phylum Pseudomonadota; class Alphaproteobacteria; order Sphingomonadales; family Erythrobacteraceae; genus Erythrobacter; species Erythrobacter sp. F6033. The sequence goes on from NZ_JALKAZ010000002.1 coordinate 359,443, forward strand.
GGCCTGCGTACAGGCGACACGGTTGAAGGTGAAATTCGCGCTCCAAGAGAAGGCGAGCGTTATTTCGCACTGACCGGGCTGACGACGGTAAACTTCGAAGACCCCGCGCAGGTTCGCATGCGCACCAACTTCGACAACCTAACGCCGCTTTATCCGGACCAGAAACTGTCGCTCGACACGCTCGATCCAACGGTAAAAGACAAATCGGCGCGTGTGATCGACATCATTTCGCCGCAAGGTAAAGGCCAGCGTGCTTTGATCGTGGCGCCGCCGCGTACCGGTAAAACCGTGCTTCTGCAGAATATTGCGAAAGCGATCACTGACAACCACCCTGAGGTGTTCCTTCTGGTTTTGCTCGTTGACGAGCGTCCAGAGGAAGTCACCGACATGCAGCGTAGCGTGAAGGGTGAGGTTATCTCCTCCACCTTTGACGAACCAGCCAATCGCCACGTTCAAGTCGCTGAAATGGTTATTGAAAAAGCTAAACGTCTGGTTGAGCACAAGAATGACGTTGTTATCCTGCTCGACTCGATCACGCGTTTGGGCCGCGCTTACAACACGGTTGTGCCAAGCTCGGGCAAAGTCCTGACCGGCGGTGTTGATGCCAACGCTCTGCAGCGTCCGAAACGTTTCTTTGGTGCCGCGCGTAACATCGAAGAGGGTGGCTCACTCTCCATCATTGCCACCGCTCTGATTGATACGGGCAGCCGGATGGACGAAGTTATCTTCGAAGAATTCAAAGGCACTGGTAACTCGGAAATCGTTCTGGATCGCAAGGTTGCTGATAAGCGCATCTTCCCGGCTCTGGATGTCGGTAAATCCGGCACGCGTAAGGAAGAGCTGCTGGTCGAGAAGGACAAGCTTTCCAAGATGTGGGTCCTTCGCCGCATTCTCATGCAGATGGGTACGATCGATGCGATGGAATTCTTGCTCGACAAGATGAAGGATTCGAAGACCAACGAAGATTTCTTCGACACCATGAACCAGTAATTCGGCAAGAGCACGGCGATGGAAGACACCGAAAATTCCATGGTCGTGCTCGCCATATTTGTATCCCGTTTTGAAGCGATTGCCGTTGCTTCGATGCTACGAGCATACGGTGTTCATGTGTCCTTGGACGGTGAATGGCACGCATCGATCGAATTCAATTCAATGACGCTAGGTGGGCATCGCTTGCGAGTGATGCGGCGTGATTATGGCGATGCGTGTGAAATCATTCGGCAAACCCAACTAGCCGAACGGGATTACGCGTCCAGCAAGCCCAATTCCGCACTGCTCGCCATGGTTGGATTTGTTGGCGCTGCCTTTGCGTCCTTTTTCGTTCCGGCGGTTTTGCTGGGCGCTATGCCTGCATGGACTTTGGTGTACGTGCCATACTCGGTTTACAGCATTCCGGTCGATCCAAAGGGGAAGGCTGACTATTTTCTCACAAAGCTAGCGGAATAGTCTCGGGCAGAGGCGGGATGTGATTGGCAAGATCAGAATTCGCCATTAAGCAATCTCCAATATGCTAAGCCAATATCTCTACATCAGCACTGCGCCGAGCCTTTCTCGCGAAGAAGTTGATTCGATTCTCGCCAGCAGCGCGCGCAACAATCCTGCGCGCGGTGTAACTGGGCTTCTGCTCTACAATGGCCGCAATTTTCTGCAGTTGCTTGAAGGCGGTGAGGCTGAACTTGTCGATCTGATGGTTCGGATCACGCATGATCCCCGTCACACTGGCGTTTCTATGCTTGAGCACCGAAAAGTCGAACAGCGTGCATGTTCTGATTGGGCGATGAAGCGCATAATGATCTCTGAAAGTGTCGAGAACCGTCGTGAGGCGCTCGATACAGACTTGCCGGAGAATTTGGATACCCAGATCCGCAAGATCATCATGAATTTTGCGGTTCTGAACTAGGCCTACGTTTTCATCCTGATTTCTGGCGCTCCAGTTCAGCCGCCATCATGTCCCAAACCTTGTTCACTGCCTTGAGTGGACGGATCATCACTTTGAAATCTTTGATTAAACCGTCGTCGTCGAACTCAATCATGTCGACACCGTTGACGGCGATGCCCTCCATCTCGGTGGTAAACTCTAGCACCACGGTATCTTTGCCCACGACCTCGCGAACATAGCGGAAGCTTCCGTTGCCAAGAGTTTGTGACGCAGCAGAAAGATAGGCGACCACGATCGGGCGGCCTTTCTGCGGTGTGTGCACGACAGGAGAATGGAACACGGCATCTTCACGCATGATTGCTGCGAGCTCATCGGGTTTGCTGCCATTCTTCGCAACTTCATGCCAACGGGATAGGGCTGTTTGGGTGTCCATCGTATTCCTGAGAAGTGTTGATCCCAGCATTCCTACGCGATTGATCCTGTTTGGCCTATCCATGACCGACAGGTTTTGCCAAGTTCGCATTGAACGCACATAGGGGCGTATCGCACCGCAACAATGCGGGCCGTCAGGGAGAATACCGATGAAGGTCAATATCGAGATTGATTGCACGCCTGAAGAAGCACGCAGTTTTATGGGGCTTCCCGATGTTAGCGAAGCGAACAGCGTTTATGTCGACAACATCACCAAAGCGATGAAGGGTGTGAGCAATCCGGCACAAATGCAGGAATTTGCTCAAGCTCTCGCGCCGATGGGGCAGGTCGGCTTGAAGATGTTCCAGAATTTCGTTGAAGGCGGCATGCGAGGCGGCAAGACAAAGTCTCCCCAGAAAGACGACGATTGATTTTCCAAAAGGCCCCTATCCATGGCTGAGACGATCTTCGCGGTGTCGAGCGGCGCTCCACCGGCGGCCATTGGTGTTATCCGAATTAGTGGCCCAGATGCGCAAAAGGCGCTGAATTTGCTCTGCGGACGCGAATTCGAGCCTAGACGCGCAAGTGTTGCCAAACTGCGAAATATGAGCGGTGCGGTGCTTGATGAGGCTCTGGTGCTGTGGTTTCCCGGTCCAAAGACCGCAACAGGCGAGGATCTGGTTGAGTTTCATTGCCACGGTGGCCGTGCTGTCCTTGCCGCCGTTCAAGCCGCTCTTGGCGCGATTGACGGACTCCGACCCGCTCAACCAGGTGAATTCACCCGGCGCGCCTTTGCGAATGGCCGGATCGATCTTGCTGAATCGGAGGGGCTAGCCGATCTGCTCTCTGCTGAAACAGAGCTTCAACGTTCGGCGGCAATTGCGAATGCAAGCGGAAAGCTGTCTGGGCAAGTCGAAGCGTGGCGCTCCGAATTGCTGCGGCTTTCGGCGCAGATCGAAGCTGCTCTCGATTTCTCAGATGAAGACGATGTAAGTGAATTGCCCAAGGGTTTCGTGAGTGATGTTGAATTGCTTGCGAAAGAGTTGGCGGATTGGTTGGAAAGGCCTCGCTCGGACAAGCTGGGCGAGGGATTCCGTGTCGTTCTGGCAGGTCCACCCAACTCGGGGAAATCGACGCTCTTCAATGCTCTGATCGAAAGTGAAGCCGCGATCACATCTCCGATTGCCGGGACAACAAGAGATGTGATTGAGCGACCTGTTTCAATCGGCGGAGCGCCATTCTTGTTTGTGGACACCGCCGGCCTCAGAGACGACAGCGATGATGAGATCGAAGGAATAGGCATAGATCGCGCTAAAGCTGAATTGGAGCGCGCCGATCTAATCCTATGGCTTGGCGACGAAGGTGAAGGCCCGGCCGAAGCATATGAAATTGATGCACGGACCGACGAAGCTTCACACCTAGCAAAAGAACAATCCTTAGCGTCGGTTTCCGCGGTAACAGGCGAGGGTGTTGCTGAGTTAAAAATGCGGTTGGTGGAACTGGCGCGCGCTGCGTTGCCGAAGCCGGGAGAGGCTGCGTTGAATGCGCGGCAACATGGGCGCTTGAGCGAGGCACTGGCAGCGCTGAAAGGCGCAGGGGGGCAGTCAGATTTGCTCTTGATAGGCGAAGAGTTGCGGACCGCGCGCGTCGCGTTCGATCGTTTGATAGGTCGCGCAACGACTGAAGACATGCTCGACGCGCTATTCGGGCGGTTTTGTATCGGGAAGTAGAGGGTTGGGACCGGGCAAGTGTTTCACGTGAAACACATGGAGACCTGACGCAAAATCGACTTTGACGCGGAGAGGCACAATCTCTATTTGCGCGACTATGCAGAATTTCGATGTCCTTGTAATCGGCGGCGGTCACGCCGGTGTAGAAGCGGCCTGCGCCGCTGCACGCATGGGCGCGCGGACCGGACTCGTCAGCTTCGATCTGGATGCCGTTGGGGCTATGAGTTGCAATCCCGCAATTGGTGGTCTGGGTAAAGGTCATCTCATGCGCGAAGTCGATGCTCTCGACGGAGTTCTAGGTAGGGCGGCTGATGCTGGGGCGATCCACTACCGAATGCTCAATAAGTCAAAGGGCAGCGCCGTTTGGGGGCCACGGGTTCAAGCGGACAGGGTTCTCTTCAAAGCGGCTGTTCAAAGCATTGTTGGCAAACAGAGCAATTTGACGTTGATCGAGGGAGAGGCCGCAGCTCTCGTTCTTGAAGGTGGCTTTGTCGCTGGCCTCGAACTGGCAGACCAGACAATTATTAGTGCACCGCGTGTCGTGCTCTGCACAGGCACGTTCCTTGGCGGAATACTGTTCCGCGGCGAAGAACGCTTTGAAGGCGGCCGCATCGGAGAGAACGCGGCTACAAAGCTCGCCCAGCAACTCCGAGATGCCGAGTTGCCAATGGCCCGGCTTAAGACGGGTACGCCACCTCGGCTTGATGGACGGACAATCGATTGGGCTGTGCTGCCCGAACAGCATTCCGATACCGATGATTGGACCATGTCGCCGCTTACAGAGAAGCGACCTAACCCTCAGGTCTTTTGCGCAATCACGCGGACAACACAGGAATCGCACGATACCATCCGCGAAAACCTTCATCGGTCTCCTCTCTTTTCGGGGGCAATTGATGCTGCGGGACCGCGCTATTGCCCCTCTATCGAAGACAAGATCCACCGATTCGGGGATCGAGATGGCCATCAGGTTTTTCTCGAGCCAGAGGGGCTGAACACACATCTCGTTTATCCCAATGGCATAAGCACATCTCTACCGGTCGACGTGCAGCAGAATATGCTGCGCGCGATGCCTGGTCTGGGACAGGTCAAGATGGTCGTCCCTGGCTATGCCGTCGAATATGACCACATTGATCCACGTGCCCTGACGCCTGATTTGCAAGTGCGGGCGATCCCCGGGCTGTATTGTGCAGGCCAGATCAATGGCACGACAGGCTATGAAGAGGCGGCCGCTCAAGGGCTTATTGCTGGGCTTGAAGCGGCGGCTGCAGAGCTTGGGAGGGCGCGGCCCAAGCTTGATCGCGCCAATTCGTACATTGCCGTAATGATCGATGATCTCACCCTGCAGGGCGTAAGCGAACCTTACCGTATGCTCACATCCCGCGCGGAATACCGCCTCCGGTTGCGCGCAAACAATGCCTCTACCCGCCTGACACCGTTGGGCATCGAGGTTGGATGTGTCGGTGCGGAGCGTCGCAATTGGTTTGAGCGGCGCGAGGAAAATCGCACTCGAATTGATGCCGTGTTTGGGAAGCCTGTTCACGCACGTGAACTGTCGGACGCGGGCCTATCTGTGCGGCGCGACAGCGGTGAAAAACATCTGCGCGAATGGCTTCGTCATGACGGAATCGATCTGAAAACTCTGGAGCCGTGGATGGATGGCGCAACTGAGTTGGACCACCTTTTGGCGGAAGAAATGGCTGAAGACGCCAATTACGCGCCATATCTGGAGCGGCAGGAGGCCGAACTGCGAGATTTGCGTGCAAGCGAACAATTGCCGCTAACACCTGACTTTCCATATGGCCAAGTGCCCGGTCTTTCCAATGAGATGGTTGAGCGTCTGGGTAAGGCCGCACCAGGAACACTGGCTGCAGCTGGCCGGGTGCCAGGGGTGACCCCGGCTGCGCTCTCAGCATTGCTCGTCCATGCACGCCGTTATCAGCAATCAGGTCAGTTTGCAGCGTGAGCCAAGACCGCCTGATCGAAACCGAAGTACAAGCTCGCGCATACGTAAAAAGTATGGTGGGAGAAGCCGCGTTCGAGCGCGTCGAAAGACTTACGGCGTTGTTGCTGGCTGAAAATCAGCGTCAGAACCTTATCAGCAAGGCTTCTGAATCGCAGATCTGGCAGCGCCACATGGCTGATAGCGCGCAGTTGCTAGAGCATGTTCCACGTGAAACACTCAATGCAACCTCTGATCCATGGTTGGACCTGGGCACAGGGGCGGGTCCACCAGGCTTGGTAATCGCGGCACTGCTTCCTGACTTGCCTGTTTGTCTTGTTGAGTCCCGCGGGCGGAGGGTCGAGTTTCTTCAGAGTTGTGTGGATGAACTTGGATTATCGCAATGCCGGGTGATTGGTGACCGATTGGAGCGAATCGAACCATTCCCGGTAAATGTCATTTCGGCACGTGCTTTTGCTCCTTTAGATAAGCTCCTTCGGTTATCCGCACCCTTCTCCACAGGGGCTACACGCTACCTCTTGCCGAAAGGGCGGTCTGCGGCGCACGAATTGAAACAACAGAAAAAACCGATTCGAGCGATGTTTCACGTGGAACAATCGTTGACCGATCGCGAAGCAGGCATCATCGTAAGCACCTGAACGACGCGATTTGTGCAAATGGGCACTGAAATCGGCCCAAAAGGTGAGAAAACCATGCTGACAATTGCCATTGCGAACCAAAAAGGCGGTGTTGGAAAGACGACGACTGCTATCAATATGGCGACAGCAATGGCTGCGACCGGCTGGCGCACACTCTTGATTGATCTTGATCCCCAAGGGAATGCCTCGACGGGAATGGGTGTGGATTCCGCATCGCGCGACCTATCGAGCTATGACCTATTGGTGGATGAAATTCCCCTCATCGACGCTACTGTCACAACGAGTATTCCGGGTCTGGATATTGTGCCGGCAACTCAGGATCTAAGCGGGGCTGAGATCGAGCTTGTATCAGTCGAAGAGCGCACCGCACGTTTACGCAATGCACTCGATAAGCATTCAGGGCACGACGTGTGCTTTATCGATTGCCCGCCTTCGCTTGGGTTGCTCACACTAAACGCACTTTGTGCAGCCGATACGCTGTTGGTGCCGTTGCAATGCGAGTTTTTCGCACTCGAAGGGCTCAGTCAGTTGCTTCAAACCATTGAACAGGTTCAACAACGATTTAATCCGTCGCTCGATATTATTGGCGTCGCACTTACCATGTATGACCGCCGCAACCGTTTGACGGACCAGGTTTCCGATGATGTACGGGAATGTTTGGGAGATTTGGTGTTTGATACGGTAATTCCGCGCAATGTGCGGCTTTCGGAAGCGCCAAGTCATGGTTTACCCGCGCTTGTTTATGATCATTCCTGCACCGGTAGCCGCGCCTATATTGCCTTGGCGCGCGAGCTGATTGGTCGTTTCCCACCTGAAAGGAAAGCCGCATGAGCAAGAGCAGCGATCCCATTCGTTTTTCAGTGCCGCAGCGCAGCCCGGCAGATAAAAAGAAGAAGCTCGGCAAAGGGTTGGGCGCCCTTCTGGGGGAAACGAAGCGAGAGGAACCTCTCGTTCGTGATGAAGTGACAGGTGAGCCCGTTTTGTCGAAGGCACCTAGTGATTCTTCGCTTCAGTCGCTCTCAGTTGCATCTATCAAACCCCTGCCGGGGAACCCTCGTAAGCATTTTGATCAGGATGCTCTGGAGGAACTGGCCGCTTCGATTGCAAAGCGCGGCGTAATCCAGCCTATTATCGTGCGGCCGCTTTCGTCGGGCAAATATGAACTTGTCGCGGGTGAGCGTCGTTGGCGGGCAGCGCAAAAGGCGCGGCTGCACAATATTCCTGCGCTCGTTAGAGATTTGGATAATCGCGAGGTTATGGCGCTTGCGCTGATTGAAAACCTACAGCGCGAGGATTTAAATCCTGTTGAAGAAGCGCGGGCTTATAAAAGACTTGCAGATCAAGAGGGCATGACTCAGGCGGAAATCGCCAGGATGGTCGAGAAATCGCGCAGCCATGTCGCGAATACTCAGCGGCTGCTTAATCTCCCCGAGAAAGTCTTAGATCTCGTGGAGGGCGGAAAACTCTCCATGGGTCATGCTCGGGCGCTGATTGGACAGGACGACGCAGCAAACCTCGCTGATAAAGCGGTGAACGACAATCTTTCTGTCCGTGAAATCGAGAAACTCGTCCGAAAGTTGGCAAGGGCTGTCAATCCAAAGCCTGCATCACCCAAATCCTCGCAGGGTGAGCAAGCGGCCAATGCTGATATAGCGGCCGTCCAAAACCATCTTGAGGAATTCCTTGGATTGCCCGTCAGGATTAAGTCTGATGATGATCCGAGGACTGGCACAGTATCGATCCGCTACGCGTCGCTCGATCAACTGGACTTGGTTTGTCAGCGCCTCACCGGCGGTGAATTCTAGCAAAAGAAAAGCGCTAAACCTCTGTTCTAAAGAGGTTTAGCGCTCATACTGTTCTTTCGGAGAGGTTCCAGAAGTTGCGCTGCGCAACTTTTGAATGCCTCTATTCCGCTATCATTTAATCATCTTGATTGGGCGTGGTGCGCGCGAAGGCGCAACCCGAACAGGCTGCTGTTTGATCATTTTGATCGGCTGTGGATTGGCTGTTGGTACCGGCATAGGAGCCTCGATCTGACGGATGGCGCCAGGCACTTCGTAGGTCTCTTCACGAACAGTCTCGCGTACAATCACACGCTGTTGCTGCTCATAACGGACCGGCACATAGACGATCTGCTGCGGCGGTTGGTATGTATAGGAATAGGCTGGCGCGTAGCTGTATTGCACAGGTGCGGCGTAGACTTGGTGACCATAGCCGTATGCAGGCGCAGGAATGGTGCGGGTGGCGATGTGGTGACCACCTCGGCCGTGTTGCGAAAGATAAGCATCCAGGGCTGCGGCACAGTCATAGCGCTCGCCCTTCTTGCCACCGCCGATCAGGCTGCCCAAAAGCAAACCACCAAGTCCGCCAGTGCCTGCACCGATCAAGGTTCCGCCGAGTCGATCGCCAGCTCCAGCGACACGGTTGCCGATAATACCACCGGCAACAGCGCCTAGCAGGCTGCCAATGATCCCGCCCTTTTCTTTTTCACCGCGACCATTGGTGCGGCGCTCACATTCTTCGATCCACTGGTCGCGTTCAAAAACGGTGGCCGTTGGCGAGTGAGCGTAGGAATAGTGAGGCTGAGCCGCGTATTCGCGCTCGCTCTCGTAATACTCTGTGGCTGGGGCGCTATGTTCAATCCGGCGAGTGCGAACAATGGTTTCCACCCCATCCGGACCAACAGAAGTGTCGGTGTAATCCTGCTGTACGGGCCCCGACCGATATTCGCTCGGCAATTGCGAGAGTTCGGCATCGCTCAATTGAGCAGCTGCCGGGCTGGCAATGGCAATTGCGGACGCAGAAAGTGCAATGCCGGCAAAGGTGCGGGTCGTACGAGACATTTTGATTCCCCTGAGTGAGACGCACGAGGCTGGCTCGCACAGTTTAACTTGGTTAGCCAAATGTTTACCATCGCAAAAGGCAATTGCCCAAGCGCGGTGTAAAGCCTTGTCTCGTTTCGGGGCGTTTGCGCGCCTTGATTTGAATGAAATCAGACCCGATCGGCCAAAAGGTCAGCCAGTCTCTCTAGCCCGGCCGCATCTTCAGCCGAGAAACGGCCAGGACTCGGACTGTCCAGATCAATCACCCCAACCACTTCACCGTCTCGCGTCACCGGTACCACAAGCTCTGAACGGCTCGCTGAATCGCAGGCGATGTGCCCCGGGAATGCATGGACATCTTCGACAAGCTGGGTTTGACGCGACGATGCGGCTGCTCCGCAAACGCCTCTATCAAGCGGAATGCGGATACAGGCCGGGCGCCCGACAAACGGGCCAAGCACCAATTCCTGTCCCTGTGACTTCGCAGGCGCAATCCGGTAAAATCCAGCCCAATTTAAGTCTGGCACAAATTCCCAGATCAGCGCAGCCACGTTGGCCATATTGGCGATTGGGTCTGGTTCGCCCGCGGTCAAAGCATCTGCCGCATCGCATAATTGGCGGTATCGTTCGGCCGTGTCGAGCGCATCATCGGGTTTGAAATCGTACATTGCGCTTCCTTGCGAGCGTTGAACTGTTGCCGCAAGCGTTTTGCGGCTCTACTTCCATCCACATGGCTATTCTTCGCAAACTCGCAATCGCTTTGCTCGTCCTGATTCTGATTCTGGGCGTCGCATTCTTTTTCCTATCGCGCGGCGACACCGCTGATCTTTCGGTCGATGAAGTCGCTGGTACGGAGCCTGTGCTTCAAGCGCCTGAGGCGGAGAGTTTCCCAACCGTACAGATTGCGAAACCGGTTGGCTGGAAAGAGGGCGAGCTGCCAATTCCTGCTGATGGGATGACAGTGAACCGATTTGCAGAAGGTCTGGAGCACCCACGTGTTCTATACGCACTTCCGAATGGCGATGTTCTTGTGACGCTGACCCGATCGCCAAAAACCGACGATGACGGCGAAGGCGGTTTCATGGATACGGTGCGCGGCTGGGTCGCATCCTATTTGTTTTCAGAAGCCGGGGCATCCGGCGATTCGCCCAATCAGATTGTGCTGCTTCGCGATGAAGATGGTGATGGAGCCGCAGAAACACAGATTGTTATCCGCGAAGAGGGGCTCGATTCTCCTTCGGGTCTGAGCTGGCGGGATGACACACTCTATGTTGCCAATCATGATGCCGTTTTGGCCTTCGACTATGAGCTCGGAAGTGACGCGGTAACGGGCGAAGGCCGCAAATTGATGGATCTCGCTCCGGGTGGCGGACACTGGATGCGGAATATGGAAATTCATCCGGATGGCGACCGGCTCTATGTCGCTGTCGGTTCGGTCAGCAATATCGGTGAAAGCGGCATGGCGGTTGAAGAAGGCCGCGCGATGATTTTGGAGTACAACCTGGAAACCGATCGTCAGCGCCAGTTCGCGGCGGGCCTGCGCAATGCGAACGGACTGGATTTCAGCCCATGGTCGGGCGAGCTTTGGACGACAGTCAATGAACGCGATATGCTTGGCTCCGATCTGGTGCCTGACTACCTCACCAATGTACCGGTTGGCGCCCATTACGGTTGGCCGTGGCTCTACTATAAAAACAACATTGACCGCCGAGTGAAGGCGCCGATGCCGGCGTATCTTATGGAATATACGCGCAATCCCGAATTTGCACTCGGGCCACATGTTGCGGCGCTCGGGTTGGTTTTCACCGCAGAAGGCCACCGGATGGGCGATGGTATGAACAGCGGTGCTTTCATCGCTCGTCACGGTTCCTGGAATCGCAAGCCGCCATCGGGGTATGACGTTGTCTATGTCGAGTTTGACGAGCGGGGCAACCCGACTGGTAAGCCCGTTACTGTCCTGGGCGGCTTTTTAAACGAAGATGGCACGACCAAAGGGCGCCCGACATGGGTGGAATGGGCCGGAGATGGCTCGCTGCTCGTATCAGACGATACAGCCGGGATCATTTGGCGGACGGTCGCACCGAACGCAGAGCCCGGTGCAGGGATTGAACGCCTAACCGGACGATCATTGCCTCCGCAACGCGAATTGCGTGATCCGCAGGCGATCTTCGAAGAAGACTACTTGCGGACCCAAGCAGGGCAGGAAATCGACTAGGCCTTTATCCGGCGAGTTGCTCGCTGGAAATCGCGTAGAGCAAGTCCGAACCCGCAATCGCCCCAGCCTTAAGGCCGAGTGCCTCGGGAACGATCCGGTCGAGGAAAAAGCGCGTGCTGACCGGTTTCGTCTTGGCCAGCGAAGGCGCGGCGCCATTGGCGACGGCCTCTGCCTGCTTCATCATTTGCCAGCCTGCTACAGCGACGGCTGACATGGTGCAGAACGGAACACTGCCTGCGAGCCTATCATCGAGGCTCGCTTCGTCGCGCATCCAACGCGCAACATTTACGCATTCGGTTGCTAGCAAAGAAAGCGTAGCCTCGTTTGATGCGTCGCGGGCGATTTCATCGAACAGGCTGATCATCGCTTCGCCGCCTTCAAGGCCGAGTTTGCGTGTTACCAAGTCAGCGGCCTGTATGCCGTTGGTGCCTTCATAGATCGGAGCGATGCGCGAATCGCGCCAATGCTGGGCAGCGCCAGTTTCCTCAACGAAGCCCATTCCGCCGTGGATTTGAATACCGATCCCGGTAACCTCGACGCCGACATCTGTGCCCCACGCTTTAAGCATTGGAACAAGGATTTCGGCGCGATTTCCTGCGTCAGCATTGCCGATTGCCCCGCGATCGACTTGGCCCGCGCAATAATACAGCAGTGCGCGTACGGCCTCGGTTAGGGCTTTCATGCGCAGGATCATGCGCCGCACATCGGGGTGCTCGATAATCGCGACCGGTGTTTTGTCCGGGGACCCTGCGCGGGCCGATTGCACTCGGTCCATTGCATAGGAAATCGCTTGCTGAGTGGCACGTTCGGCGATTTGCGTGCCTTGGTTGCCGACATTGATCCGTGCATTGTTCATCATCGTGAACATGGCCATCAATCCGCGATTGGGCTCTCCGACGAGTTCGCCAATGCATTCATCATTGTCGCCATAGCTCATGACGCATGTGGGTGACGCATTGATGCCAAGCTTATGTTCCAAACTGACGCAGCGCAGATCGTTGCGGTTGCCGAGAGAGCCATCGGTGTTGACGTGATATTTCGGGACCACGAACAGCGAAATACCGCGCGAGCCTTCAGGCGCGTCAGGCAAACGCGCCAGGACGAGGTGAATGATATTCTCGGCAAGTTCGTGCTCACCCCAAGTGATGTAGATCTTTTGGCCTTTGATCTTGTACTTGCCAGCATGCTCTCCGTTTTCGATGGGCATAGCGGTTGATCGGAGCGCGCCAACGTCGCTGCCCGCGGCTGGCTCTGTCAGGTTCATGGTGCCTGACCATTTGCCGCTTACGAGATCAGGCAGATAGATTGCCTGCTGATCGGCGCTTCCGTGATGCTCCAGAGCTTCAATTGCGCCAACAGACAGCATCGGCAGCAGGCAAAACGCCATATTTGCCGACCCCAGGTTCTCAAGCACATTGCAAGACAAGGTAAAGGGAAGGCCTTGCCCGCCATGCGCCTCCGGCGATGCAATCGCATTCCATCCTTGCTCGACATAGGATTCGTAGGCCTCTTTGAACCCGTGAGGCAGTCGGACCACGCCATTTTCCAGTTTCGCACCTTCCAAATCGCCAATCCGGTTCAGCGGCGCGAACTCGCCTGCAGCAAACTGACCGACACCGTCGACAATCGCTTCGACCAGATCAGCCTCCGCATGGGCGAATTTTTCAGAAGCCGCGATCTCTTCAATTCCTGCATTCACGCGAATGGCGAGCAGTTGATCTTGGGTTGGGGGCGTAAAAGGTGTCACGGGCGTGTTCGTCCTGTTTGGGTGGGGCGCAAATTGAGCGGAAAAGCGCGTTTCGCTTGGCAGCGCTTCTCCAAGAATATAGCGACCAACGCATGAGCGGCAAGAACGTTACGGAAGTGGTGCTGGCGGATGCAGATGGGATTGCGAGGGCGGCCGCGATTCTCGAATCGGGAGGTCTTGTCGCTGTTCCGACCGAGACGGTTTACGGCCTTGCCGCACGAGCGGATAGCGCAGACACCGTGGCGAAGATTTACGCTGCCAAAGGCCGGCCAGATTTCAATCCGCTGATCGTCCATGTCAGGGATGCGGAGCATGCTTCCACCTTTGCTGTGATGGATACGAAGGCCCGCGAGCTGGCGGACCAATATTGGCCCGGACCGCTGACACTTGTTGTGCCAAGGCTCTCAAGTGCCGTTCTCGCTCCGGCAGTGACCGCGGGTCTTTCCACACTTGCCATTCGCGCGCCCTCGCATCCGGTGATGCAGGCATTACTTGCTGCGGTGCCGTTCCCGCTTGCCGCTCCTTCTGCCAACCGCAGCGGGTTTATCAGCCCGACAACTGCAGAGCACGTTGTCAGATCCCTTGATGGGCGGATTGATCTCGTGCTTGATGGCGGGGCGACCACGGCCGGTGTCGAATCGACTATTGCTGCGATACGCGAGGATGGCAGTGTCGAAGAACTCCGCCCCGGACCAATCGAGTTGGATAGCCGCGCGCGGGGATCATCACCCGGCGAGGGAATAGAAGCTCCCGGACAGCTCGCAAGCCACTATGCTCCAGGGAAACCCGTGCGGCTTGATGCGCAAATAGTTGCGCCAGACGAGTTTTGGATCGGGTTTGGTGGATTGAGTGGGGACTGCAATCTGTCACCGTCCGGCGACCTCACCGAAGCAGCAGCGCGCCTGTACGATTGTCTGCATCTCGGCGCCGCTTCCGAAAAGCCCCGTATCGCGGTTGCACCTGTACCCGAAGTGGGTATCGGACGAGCGATAAATGACCGTTTGCGTAGAGCGGCTACGCCTGCGGACTAGTCGTTGCTATCCGGTTCGACCGGAAGCGTGGGAATGAGCTCCTGCATAGCCCGGTAGGTTTTCTGCGCGTCATCGCAGGCCTTGCGGCTTCCATCCTGGCACTTGCGCAACTCCTTACCATAGCGGCGCTCAAGTTTGCCGAGCTCCTCTTCGCGCTTGCGGAGTTCCCTGCCACGCTTCTCGTCTGCTTCTGATTGGCTGGTGGTGGCCAGATCGACAGCCTTACTGCCGACCTTCACGGGCGCCGTCACGACATCAGCAACCGTACCAAGACAGCCCGAGAGCGATATGCCTGCTGCGGCAAGCATAAGAAATGAAAGAGCGCGCATGGTGGGTACCATGCGCGCTCTGAATTGGATTGCAAGCCGCTTGGGACAAGCTGATGCGATAATTAGCTCTCTTCAAGAGCAACCGGCTCGGCTTCAGCCTCCGTGTCTGCGGAGGTCGGCGTGCAGTTCAGACTGCCCGAACCGAAACTGTTGAGGGTGCATTTGGCATTGCCTGTCACGTTGACATCGCCTGCTCCAGCGATGTTGGCTTCGACTTCGCCGTCGGATGCAAAACTGACGCTGCCCGATCCTCCGATGGATACCTCGGCATTTGTCGCTTTGAGACCGGCGAGATCGACATTCCCTGATCCGCCGATGGTCACTTCGAGCCGATCGGTAGTCCCGCTGCCTTTGATGTCGCCCGACCCGCCAATGCTGATTTCCAGCGTCTCAGTGGTGATTGAGTTCATGACGATCGAACCGGATCCGCCGATGACCAATTCCGGGTTCGCAGACAATGCGGCAGTCTCGACCGAACCAGAACCAGCGATGACGATGTTCTCTGGTGCGGGCATAGTGACACGCACAATTGCCGCGCCATCTTTGATTTCGAGATCGGGATCGCTAGTCACGCCAAGCGTATTCTCATCCAGAGTAAAGCGCAGCGCTGTTTCCGGATCATTCTCGACGGAAATTTCAAGCCCGTCACCTTCTGTTAGGATGACGGTTGCGTTGGTGGCGACCACCACTTCGGTTGGTGCTGCGTTGGCGGTATCAAGCTCTGCGAGAGGGACGCCTTCCTCACCATTGATCTTCATATCGATGTTGCCGCAGCCGGAAAGCGTGGCGCCCATGGCCAATGCCGCCAGCGGGGCGAGGCCTTTCAAAATCCGTTCGATCATTTGTGTGTCTCCACCTGAATACGAAATAGCGTATTGCTGATGTAATACACCAACAAGGCAAGTGCAAGTACCAGCTGCCATTTCGCTAACACACGATGCGAATCAAAAAGGGCCGCCCGACCGGGCAGCCCTTTGAATGCAGTCCGAAAGACTTACAGCTTTAGCCGTCGTCTTCATCGTTATCGTAATATTGCGGAGCGTGCTCGCGCAGTACATCAAGGATCTTCTCGAGAGCCGTTGCTTCGTCGGTCTCTTCCATCGCGCCAAGTTCGCGCGCAAGCCGGCTGGAAGCGGCTTCGAAGATTTGACGCTCGGAATAGCTCTGCTCTGGCTGGTCTTCCGGACGGAACAGGTCGCGGGTGACTTCGGCGATCATAACGATCTCACCAGAGTTGATCTTTGCTTCGTATTCCTGCGCACGGCGCGACCACATGGTACGCTTAACCTTGGGTTTGCCTTTGAGCGTTTCCATGGCTTCTTTCAGCGTCTTATCCGAAGACAGCTTGCGCATGCCGATCGACTCAACCTTGTTGGTCGGCACGCGGAGCGTCATGCGCTCTTTTTCGAAGCGAAGCACATACAGCTCAAGCTGCATGCCTGCGATCTCTTCATTTTGCAGTTCGATAACACGGCCAACACCGTGCTTCGGGTAAACAACATAATCTCCGACAGTAAAGGCGGGCGCATTGCTTGCCATGCGAATTCCTTTCATTCGGCCTTCCAAAACAGACACAGAAGGCGGCTTCGTTCGGCGCCCTACGAGCCTGTAAAACAGGCACGAGCACCGGAATAAAACCGTTCAAATCTATGATTGTTGGGCTGCGGCCTTTCTAGTTTTCATCGCCTGCGCCGGGACCAACCAGCGCGGTTGCATCATTATATAACATAATCGCAACAAAATTGCGAGTCTGATCAATAGGTACGCATCATCCCACCCCAGATGTGGAATCTAGCAAGCCGGTGGAACATTGATTTGTTGGTGAGGGCGGCCCGAATCGACCGCGCAAGTTTAATCGCCTTCGCCGGGTTCCGGGCTGAAGAATTTTTCAAACTTGCCCTTTTCGCCCTTGTACTCGTCCGCGTCGGCAGGCGGCTCTTTCTGGCTCGTGATGTTCGGCCATTCAGCCGAAAACTTGGTGTTCAGCTCAAGCCACTTTTCAAGGCCATCTTCGGTGTCTGGCAGGATTGCCTCTGCCGGGCATTCCGGTTCGCACACGCCGCAGTCGATGCATTCGCTGGGATTGATTACCAGCATGTTCTCGCCTTCGTAAAAGCAATCCACCGGACACACTTCGACGCAGTCGGTGTATTTGCATTTGATGCAGTCATCGGTGACGACGTAAGTCATAAAACAAGGCTCTCGGAAACAACGCGTACTTGAACGGGAGGTGCTATGGCGATTTCCCGAATTTGGTCAAGAGTGAGCTTGGTCCGGAATGTTACCTCAGCCTAGTTCGCGGTAATGCTGTTTGGCCGCTGCAGGCGACGCGCGACGCTGTGGGATGGCAAGCACTTCGACGATGCGAACCGTCTCGCCCTGAACAAACGTCAGCACATCGCCCACTGCAATGCCTTCGCTCACACGCTTCACATGTATGCGGTTGCGGCGAAATGAGTGGCCTTCGATCATGGCACAGGCGGCTGAGCGGGTGCGGGCAAAACGAAGGTAAACCAGCAGCCGGTCTAGCCGGATGGTCTCACCTTCATGTTCGCGCCCGCTTACGCTCATCCGCCAAGCAAGTCCGCCAATCCATCGAACGCGCCGCCCGCTTTTGCTGGGCCAGTGTCGCCGCGTTGTTTGGGTGGACGAGGTCCGCCTTTGCCTTTGGGTTTGCCGCGGCCACCTTTGTGCTGACCTTTCGCAGCGCTCTGCCTGTGTCTGTCTGGCTTGGCTCTGTTTTGCGCATCGCCTGGGCGGCGCGGGCGCCACGTCCAACTATCAGGCGCAGGAGGGCCATGAGCTGCCTCATCAAGCGCGCGAGCCCGTTGAACCTTAAAGCCTGCGCTACCGAGCAAGCGGCGAGCATTTTCTTCTTCGAGACCAATGGAGATTGGGAGGGCTAGGTTGAGACGGAAGCGTGGATTGCGATCTTTAGAGGTTGCATCGGTCGCCTTGGCGCGCGCCTCAAAAGCTGCTTTCAATATCTTCTCGGCCAGATCGACGCGGATCACTTGCGATCCAGCGGGACGGTAGCCGGCTGGCAATTGCTTTGTTTCCGCCAGAACCGGCAACATCGCTTCCTGAAGTGGTCGCTTGTCCAACCCAAGCGCATGCAGCAATTGCCGCGGCGCAGGCTTGAGCAACGGATGCGCAAAGATATCGAGCGCGCCAAACGTCACACCCAGTTTGCGAAGAAACGGGCGCATTTCTTTCGGAAGATGCTCAAGCCCCGCTTGTTCGCGGCTGACAACGCCGCGCGCATCGATCAATGTGATAAGAAGCGCCCGCGCTTGCGATCCCGCTTCAGGATTGCGTGCCGCCTCGGCCAATTTGCGTAAAGGCGCGAGCGGCTCAAGCTTTGCGCCTAACCATTCTGTCAGCCCGGCTTCGAGTTTGCCGCGTGCAGGCTCCGCAAGCAGCGCGATGTCGCGGGACAGGGTGAGCCGCGCTGCTGAAAAATCATCAGGCATCGTGATATCGGCCAGCGTGCTGCCCTGCCAACGGATCGCACCGCGTTCGATGGCAAGCTCTCCAATACCATCGCCGAGCAAGTATTCCGCGCGCTGCGCAAGGATCGCAGGCATTGCCTTCTCGCCCGCCGAAAGCAGCATTTTGCGATCGGCAAGGCCTGTTCCGGCGTCGACTGTGAAGCGAAAGCCTTCGAGCTTTCCGATCAATTCACCCTCAACGGTGATACGGCCATCCGCCTCAAGCGTTACAGGAAGTGCGCCGGCATCTTGCCCAAGCGATTTCATCAGTATTGTCGTCCTTCGATTGACAAAGCGTTCGGTCAGTCGCGTGTGCAGCGCATCGGATAGCTTTGCTTCGACTGCGCGGGCTCGCGCAGCCATTTCATCTCGTGCCAGAACCCAGTCCGGTCGCTGGCAGATATAGGCCCAGGATCGGATCGCGGCTATCCTTCCCTGTAAAGTATCGATGTCGCCGCCGGTCCGATCAAGCTCCGCAATGCGCGCCGCCACGAAATCCGCGCCGAGATAGCCTTCGCACAGATCCTGCCACAGCCGCGCAACGAAACGCGAGTGCGGATCGACCCCGATCTGCCGGAAATCGGGCAGCGAACATGCTTCCCAGAATCGACTGACCAGATGAGGGCCGCGCACGGTCTTCGCAATTGGGTCATCGGCAAGCCGTTTGAGCACCGCGAGATCAATTGCGGGCGGTGCTGACCGCAGCACATCGTGCCGCGGGCGGCTCTCGAGGTCTCCGATCAAGACTGGCAGACTGTGAAAACGTGGTTCGGCTTCGCGCCAGTGCAGTTTGGTCAGCGGCGCGAATTTGTGCTCTTCGATTGCAAAGACTTCTTCATCGCTGAACTCGAGCGGCGCGCCGGATCGTGTCCCGCCTCCGGCGAGCGTTCCGAAACTCCCATCGCGTTGATGCCGCCCTGCGCGCCCTGCGATCTGCGCCATTTCCGCCGGAGTGAGGCGCCGTTTGCGCCGCCCATCGAATTTGGACAACGCCGCGAAGGCGACATGATTGAGGTCGAGATTGAGCCCCATGCCGATCGCATCGGTGGCGACGATGTAATCGACTTCTCCATTCTGAAATAGTTCGACCTGTTTGTTGCGCGTTTCGGGCGACAACGCGCCCATGACCACCGCAGCACCGCCTCTGAAACGCCGGAGCGCTTCGGCCATGGCGTAAACTTGCTCTACTGAAAAAGCGACGACTGCGCTGCGAGGGGGGAGGCGCGAAAGCTTTGCGGTGCCGGAATGAGTGAGGGTGGAAAAACGCGGACGCTCAACCATTTCGACCCCTGGAATCAGGGCTTTGACGATCGGCTCTAACGTAGCCGAACCGAGGATCATCGTCTCTTCGCGGCCTCGTGCGTTAAGCAGTCGGTCGGTAAAAATATGCCCGCGTTCCGGGTCCGCACCAATCTGCGCCTCGTCAATCGCGACAAAGGCGTGGCCGCCCCCGCGCCGGTCCATCGCCTCCATCGTGCAGCAGAAATAGCGCGCGTTTGGCGGCTCGATCCGTTGTTCGCCGGTAATCAGTGCGACGGCATCGTCGCCTTTGATCGCGCGCACCCGGTCGTAAACCTCGCGAGCCAGCAATCGCAGCGGAAAGCCCATCATGCCGCTCGAATGGGCGCACATCCGCTCGATCGCGAGGTGAGTCTTGCCGGTATTAGTGGGGCCGAGCACCGCTCGCACACGTGAATTGCTCGAATTCTGGATCACAATAATCGGCTTGTGTCAGGCTTCGGGACAGGTCGCAATGGGCTCATTCGCCCCTCTGTCATCTATACGCATAAGCCCGTAGATCGGTCCACCGCAGCAACGAGTCATTTGGTCGCTGCTTAACGCGGTGTTTACTTTGTTTCCCCATGGATTTCAGCCAAAGACAGGCATCAAGAGCCGATTAAGGCACAGAGGATTTCGGGTTGGATCACGCACGTGACATCTCAGATGGCAACGCCGAACAGCAGGAAGAGCTGTTCGAGGCCGATCAGGATGCGCCTGAAACACCGAAGCTGGATGCGGCTACAATTGCTGGACTCGCGCACTACGTCGAGAATGCGGATAGGCCTGAGAGCACTTCCAAGCTGGGTGCGATGAAACAGAAGTTCCTTTCTGGTTCGGGCGGGTTCGCTGAGCGATATGACGGGTGGAAACGTTCCGCCAATGATTGGCTCGACACGGTCGATCTAGCGCCTGATCTTGCCGAAGATATTGGAAGCCGCCGGTGGTTCCGCGGGCTCGGCACTATGATTGGGCTGGGTGCGGTCGCGCTTATGTTTTGGCCCAGTATTGAGCCGCTTGAGGCGCGCACTGCGATGCCTGAAAGCGAAGAGATTCGAGACGAGTTTCGCAGCCAAATGATTATGCCGCTGGCGCTTGGCGCTGATAGCGGCCGCCGGATGGGCCCGACGGCTACGGTTATTCCGCTGGCTAGCGCACCGGAGCGGCCCCAGATTACACTGTTGGCAACGCTTGCTCCGGGCGACAGCTTTGCGAGCATGCTGCGCCGGGCCGGGGTTTCGGCCACAGATATTGGTCAAGTCAGCGCTCTGGTCGGTCAGGCGATGCCGCTTTCAGAAATCGAGCCGGGCACGCAAATGGACATTGTTTTGGGTCGCCGCTCCGAGGCAGGTGAGGCGCGTCCGCTGGATACTCTGAAGTTCCGCGCCCGTTTCGATCTTGAACTTGAAGTCGCCCGCCAGTCCGCAACCGAGCAATCGTCAGAAGGTGGCCTTCTTGCACTTCAGAAAAACGTGATCCGGGTCGATGATACGCCTTTGCGGATCCGCGGCCAGGTCGGCTCCAGCCTTTACCGATCGATGCGCGCTGCTGGCGTACCCGCCAGCGCCGTGCAGGATTACATCAAGACACTCGACGATCAGATCGACATGGATCGCCAAGTCCGTTCGACCGACGAATTCGATATCGTGTTGGCCTATCGCCGCGCTGCGACAGGTGAGCGCCAAGCAGGCCAATTGCTCTATGCGGGTATTGACCGGGATGGCACGCCGAAAACGCAGCTGATGCGTTGGGGAGACCAAGGTCGCTTTTTCGAGGCATCCGGAGTGGGTGAGCAGCGCAATGGCTTGGTTGCTCCCGTGCCAGGACCGGTATCATCGCGATACGGCATGCGCCGTCACCCAATCCTTGGCTATCGCCGGATGCATGCGGGCCTTGATTTCCGCGCGCGCCGCGGAACCCCTATCGTTGCGGTGACCGATGGCACGGTTACATCGGCAGGGCGTGCCGGCGGTTGCGGGATTGCCGTAAAGCTCAAACATGGCGGCAACCTCTCAACCAGATATTGCCATATGAGCCGGATGTCGGTGCGCAGCGGTCAACAAGTCCGGCGCGGTCAGGTGATCGGCTATGTTGGCTCGACGGGCCTCTCGACCGGGCCCCATCTTCACTACGAAATGTATCGCGGTGGGCGCTCGATTAACCCGGCCAGCGTCAAGTTCGTCACTCGAGCGCAGCTTTCGGGCACTGAACTGATCGATTTCAAACGCCAGCTGATCAAGCTGAAAGACATCGAGGTAGGGGCCGCTCTTGCCGACCTTGAAGCGCTACCGACCGAAGTTGAAGAACCCGAGCGCGAGATCGAAAAAATCGACTTGGCGGCGAGCTACGATAACTAGGCTGCATCGCTTACCTTTCTTGGCATTGCGGCGTCGCTGCAATTGCGGCTACACCTCGCGGCCATGACGGGAAAGTATCCAAATACGAGACTGCGCCGTACGCGCGCCAATGGCTGGAGCCGCGCGCTTCACCGTGAAACACTTCTCACGCCAACCGACCTTATCTGGCCGCTATTTGTCACCGAAGGCAATGGCGTCGAAGATCCGGTTGCAACGCTGCCCGGTGTTTCGCGGTGGTCGGTTGACGGAATCGTGGCGCGCGCGAAAGAAGCGGTTGATCTTGGCATCCCGGTAATCGCTCTTTTCCCGAACACTCTGAGGGAAAAGCGCAGCGATCAGGGGGAAGAGGCGCACAATCCCGACAATCTGATGTGCCGCGCGATCAAGGCGATCAAGGATGCCTGCGGCGATGATATCGGTGTGCTGACCGACGTTGCGCTCGATCCCTACACCAGCCATGGGCAAGACGGTTTGCTGAATGACGCAGGCTATGTCGTCAACGATGACACCGTCGCCGCGCTGGTCGATCAGGCGATCAATCAGGCCGAAGCAGGCGCCGATATTATTGCTCCGTCAGATATGATGGATGGCCGCATCCACGCCATCCGGATGGCCCTAGAAATGGGCAATCATCACAATGTCCAGATTATGAGTTACGCCGCCAAATATGCCAGCGCGTTTTACGGCCCGTTCCGCGATGCGGTGGGATCGGGCGGCTTGCTGAAAGGTGACAAGAAAACCTATCAGATGGACCCGGCCAATTCGGACGAAGCACTGCGCGAAGTCGAGATGGATATTGCCGAAGGCGCGGACAGCGTCATGGTGAAGCCCGGCCTTGCCTATCTCGACATTATTTACCGTGCGAAACAGCAATTCGGCGTGCCTGTTTTCGCCTATCAGGTGAGCGGCGAATACGCGATGATCGAGGCGGCTCAGGCGGCTGGCATAGGAGACCGTGACGCGCTTTTGATGGAGAAATTGATCGCGTTCAAACGCGCCGGTTGCTCCGGCGTTCTGACCTATCACGCGCCGGCTGCTGCGCGCATTTTGAATGGCTGAATTCCGCCACGAGACGGAGCGTTTGATCCTGCGCGATTGGCGTGATGAGGATTGGGCGCCGTTCTGGAAGCACCTCAACACGCCCAATGTCATGCGGCATCTTGGCGGGCTGGCCGATGAAGCGACCCGCAAAAGCGCGCAGGAGCGTTTACTCAAATATAACAGCGATGCCGGCCACACATTCTGGGTGGTCGAGCGCAAATCGGACGGCGGACATTTGTCCGGCGAAATCCTTGGCTTTTGCGGGTTGAAGCGTTGCAACGAACCCGAGGGCCCGATTGGCGATATGGAGGCCGGATGGCGCCTTCGCGAAGATGCCTGGGGCCATGGTTATGCCAAAGAAGCGGCGCAGGCTTCGCTCGCTCTGGCCTTTAAACGTTTTAATGCGCCGCATGTCATTGCTTTGACTGTCGAAGAAAACGTTCCAAGCTGGGGCCTGATGATCAAGCTCGGCATGACACGGCGCAGCGATCTGGATTTCCCCGATAGTGTCAGCTGGGCGAAGGGCGAAACCATCATCGTGTACCGGATTGAACGCGGCGAATGGGATGCGCTGAATGGGTGATCTGGTGTTTGAAACGGATCGCTTGATCCTGCGCAAGATCAGCGAAGGTGATGCTGTGTTGCAAGACCGTTTCCTGAACACGCCCGCCGTGATGGAGCATCTGGGCGGAGTGATCGAACTGCACGAGATCGAGGCGAAGCATGCCAAAAGTATGGGCTGGTTCGCCCGCGAAGGCTTCGGCTTTATGATGATGATAGAGAAGGCGACGGGCGATCTGGTGGGCCATTGCGGGATGAAGCGGGTCGACAATCCGCTCGCGCCAAATGTCGGAGACTACGAGATTGGTTGGCTGGTGCGCGAGGATCGCTGGCGGCGCGGATACGCGCATGAGGCCATGCGCGCTGTTCTCGATTGGGCATTTACGTCCATCGGTGCGCCGCATGTCGTTGCGCTGACAAGTGACGCCAATGTTGGCAGCTGGAAACTGATGGAAAAGCTCGGGATGGAGCGCCGCAAAGACCTCGACTTTTCCGATCCGGCCTATCCGCCCGAAGACAATCCAGCGATTCAATATTCGCTCACCAAAGAGCAATGGGAGACAACCCGATGACCATGACCGATCCGCGATTTCCGGGCGCGAATATCATTTCGATCCACGGCAAGACGCCGAAAATTCACGATACTGCCTTTATCGCGCCGGGATCGACGATCATCGGCGATGTGGAGATCGGAGCGGGTAGTTCGATCTGGTACAATTGCGTGGTGCGCGCCGATGTCTTCACCATTCGCATTGGCGAACGCAGCAATGTTCAGGATGGCAGCGTCCTGCATTGCGATCCGCCGCGCCCCGGCGATGAAGAAGGCTCTCCGCTGATCATCGGCGACGATGTTCTGATCGGGCATATGGCGATGGTGCATGGCTGCACGATCCATAATCGCGGTTTTGTCGGCCTCGGCGCGATTGCGATGAACAAATCGGTGATAGGCAGCGATGCGATGCTGGCGGCGGGCGCGATGCTGACCGAGCGCAAGATTATGGGTGAGCGTGAGCTATGGGCGGGCCGTCCGGCCAAGCGTCTGAAGGAACTAGGCGAGGGCGCGATTATGGGCATGAAAGTCGGCACCGCGCACTATGCCGAAAATGCCAAACACCATGCCGAGGCGGTGCGAAAAGCGATGGAATAAATGTAGGACACACATGACAAATCGCCGATCTGTCATGCGGTGCCTACAGGGCCAAATCATTGAAATTCAATGGAACCTGCGTGTAGGATACAGGTGACAACTTCCCAACTTTATGGCGAGATCGACGATGTCAAAGAGCACCGTCGATCTTGCATTTTCGTGCCGAGTAGGAAAGCGCGCCTGCCTCAACCCGGCATTTTCGAGACGTGTTTCATCATGTGCGGCATGAAATCGATTTTGCCGATGTCCAGCCCTTCCATCCGCAAAATCGCATAGGCCGTGGTGAGGTGGAAATAGAAGTTCGTCAGCGACCAGTCCTGCACATATTGCTCGGCTGTCAGCGTGAATTGCATGCCGTTCGGTAGATCTACCACAAGTGTCTCGTCCGCCGGAACCAGCTCTGATGCGTCAATGCTGTCGAGCAACGCTTTCGTCTCTTCGATGGCAGCCTGCGCGCCCGCGATCGTCGTTTCATTGTCATCGCGTGATGCAAATTCGCGTTTCGTCAGACGGGGCAAAGCTTCGCCTGGAAGGTTTGCGACAAAGCGGATTTGCGTCGCCAATGGATGCATGTCGTCGGCCAGCTTGGATTCGAGCAGCGCATCACCTTTCGGATGCGCAGCGGCCTTGGCCAGCAGGCCCGACATTGTGTCGAGGCGCGAACGGTAAACGGCGATGGATTGATCGTAGAGTGTCATGTGATTTCTCCCTTTCCGCCGAAATAGCAATTCCGTTGCAAATTACAACTTAATCTCTGATGAGCGACCGCAAGACCTCGATCCGGTCTGCCTCATGCACCGGCTTGTCCCATCGGATGCGGTGGATGCGGGGGAAACGCATCGCGAGGCCGCTTTTGTGGCGCTTTGATGTGTGGACGCTGTCGAAGGCCACTTCGAATACTAACGTCCGTTCCACTTCGCGCACCGGGCCAAAGCGGTTTAGCGTCGTCTGGCGCACCAGCTTGTCGAGCTTCTTCAACTCCGCATCGGTAAAGCCGGAATAGGCCTTTCCAACCGGCAGCAGTTCGGCGCCCGCATCGGGATCACCATCCCAGCACCCGAATGTGTAGTCCGAGTAGAAACTGGAGCGCCTGCCGCTGCCGCGCTGCGCATACATCATCACGCAATCGATCAGCAGCGGATCGCGTTTCCATTTGTACCAGTACCCGACCTTGCGACCTGCGATGTAGGGGCTGTCGCGGCGCTTGAGCATAAGGCCTTCGATCGCATCATCGCGGGCGCCTTCACGAATTTCGGCAAGGTGCGCGAAGTCGCGTGCTTCGACTATGGCCGAGATATCGAAGTGATTTTCCGGTAGGCGCGGCATGAGCGCTTCGAGCGCATTGCGGCGCCCGCCCCATGGCTGTTCTCGCAGATCCTCGCCCTCGACAATCATAGCATCATAGAGCCGCACAAAGGCCGGCGCTTCGGCGAGCATTTTCTTCGACACGGTTTTGCGGCCAAGCCTTTGCTGAAGCGCGTTGAAACTGGCCGCGCCGCCTGCTTCGCCGCCTTGAGAGGTTCCGCGGACAAGCAACTCGCCATCGAGCACTGCGTCCATTGGCAGCACATCGAGCAGTTCGGGGAAGGTTGCGGAGATATCGTCGCCGCTGCGGGAATAGAGCCGCGTTTCCCCTGCAACTTGCACCAGCTGAACGCGGATACCGTCCCATTTCCACTCTGCGGCATATTCCGCCAGATCGACCTCGGTCTCTTCGAGCGGATGGGCCAGCATAAACGGCCGGAATAGTGGGCGGTTTGAAACGTCCGGCGGATCGGCGCCATCGGCGGCCCAGGCGAACAACTCCGGATAGGGCGGTTCCAAAGCGTGCCAGTATTCTTCCACTTCATCGACTGACACATCAAACGCCTGCGCGAATGCAGTCTTTGCCAACCGTGCAGAAACACCGATCCGCATTCCTCCGGTCGCAAGCTTGATCAGGGCAAACCGGCCATTGGGATCAAGCTGGTCCAGAAGTTTGGGCAGTTCTTGCGAGGCCGTGTTCCGGTTCATCGCGGCCAGCATGTCGACCGTTTGTGCAACGCTTGGCTCCTCGCCCGTGGGTTGCTGCGGACCCGGCCAAAGCAAGCTGGCGGTTTCCGCAGTGTCACCCACGAAATCGCGGCTAAGCGTCCACAAAACGGGATCAACGCGGTCTTTCATCAGATTTCGGATGGTCGAGGATTTGACCGCGGGAAAATCAAGCTCGCCCGTAATCGCCGCCAATGCGTAGCCGCGATCGGGATCGGGCGTCTCGCGCAGATATTCCGCGATCAAAGCCAGCTTTCGATTGCGGCTGGTGGTGTAGACGAGCGTGTCGAGCAAGGCTGCGAAACGGATCATGACTTGCCCGTGCTTGCTTCATCGCGCAGACATGAAGGCGCTCTAAAGCCAGCGCACTGTTTCAAGATACCAAAGAAGGAAGTCCCTCGATGAAAGCCCCATTGCTCGCCGCCGCCCTGACACTCGGCCTGACCGTAAGCCCTGCGATGATGACTGCCGCCTCCGCTCAGGAAAAGGCCGCATCGTTCTCTACCGATACGCCGATTGAGCAGCTTGTCGCCGATAAGCGTGCCAAGACTGTGCTCGACAAGCATATTCCGAACCTCGACAAGCATCCTGCCTATGGCCAGTTTAAAACGATGAGCCTGAATGCGGTTGCCCCGTTCTCGCAAGGTGCGATCACGCCGGAAATGCTGGCCAATATCCAGAAAGACCTTGCCGCGATCAAATGATCCGGCGGCGGAGCGGGGAGGGTGATCAGTCATCCTCTTCCTCCCGCCCGACCAGAGCCAGTGCGCGCGCTTTGCGCTGGCCAAGCTCGCACCAACGCAGCAGCGCTTCCTCGCGGCCATGGGTGATCCACGTCTCTTGCGGATTCACCTCCTCGATTGTTCGCGTCAACTCGTTCCAGTCGGCATGGTCTGAAATGATCAACGGCAATTCGACACCGCGTTGACGCGCTCTGCCGCGCACCCGCATCCACCCGCTCGCCATGGCGGTGATGGGATCGGGCAGACGGCGTGACCATGTGGTGTTCATCGCGCTGGGCGGCGCGACAATGATGTGCCCGCGCATATCGTCCTTCGCGGCATCGCTGACGAGCCGCAATTCGCCCAGATCAACGCTGTGCTCTTCATAGAGGCGGCACATCTTTTCCATCGCGCCGTGGAGATAGATCGGCTGGTGGTGCCCCGCCGCGCGGAGCTCCGCGATCACACGCTGCGCTTTGCCCAAAGCATATGCGCCCACCAAGACCGAGCCATCCGCGCTTTGCTCCAATGCTCCGGTCAGCTTCGCCATTTCATCTGCAATCGGCGGGTGCGTGAACACGGGCAGGCCAAATGTCGCCTCGGTGATGAAGATGTCGCACGGGGTCACTTCGAACGGAGCGCAGGTCGGGTCGGCGCGGCGTTTGTAGTCGCCGGTTATGACGACCCTCTCGCCCGCATGTTCCAGCAGGATTTGAGCCGAACCCAGCACATGCCCAGCGGGAATGAAGGTCGCATCGACCCCGCCTTTCAGTCGGATCGTTTCGCCATAAGCGCACGGCACAGCTTTGGATGGAATTTCACCAGTCCCGTCCTCCGCGCCGGTTTTGTAGCGCAGCTCCATGATCGCAAGCGTTTCCGGCGTGGCAATCGTCTCGCCATGTCCGCCGCGCGCGTGATCTGCATGGCCATGGGTGACAAGCGCCCGATCCACCGCGCGGCCCGGATCAATCCACACATCGGCAGGCACAATATGCACGCCCCACGGTTCGGGGCGGATCCATGAGAATGGCGCGGTCATAATGAGAGAACCGGGAAAGCGCCCAATCCGTTCCGCAATTAGTTGCGTTTGCGGGCCTCTAAATGCCCAAAACAGGCCGCTTCTTCCGAAAGCTTGATAGAAGCTGGATTGGAGCGTGCGATCATGCTTGGCCACATGCACATATGCAGTGCTTTCGTGTCAGCGTCGGTCAAGACTGCAAAGCCGAACTCGTCCTTTGGGTAGGACGCGGGGTCGGTGGTGCTGCCCATGCAATCCGGCAGCCCATTCCCGGTTTGCGCTGTGGTGATCAGCCAGTGATACCCATCATCGCGCTTTTCAACACGCCACTGATTTACAATCCGCTGCTGACCGCTTTGAATTCTGCCGACGCCGCTCCCATCGAATTCCCAGATTTCGGTGCATTCCGGCGCGCCATCGGTTCCAATTTTTCGACTTATGAAGGTCCATGTCTTCACAGACGAAAGCCGCTCGAACAGCGCTTTGGCAGTAGGACTGGTGCCGTGCGCCAACGCAAGAGAAGGCTGGCTGAGTAAACCCAGACTGCCTGCCGCCAAAGCAAACTTCCAGCGACCAGAGGGATGCGCCAAAGAGATCAGCTCTCTTTGTCGCTATCTGACGCTTCGGGATTGGTATCACCCGTATCCTTTGCCGGGGGCGTTTTCTTTGCGGCGGGCTTTTTCTTCGCCGCCGGTTTGCGCTTTGGCTTGGCCTTGGGCGGGGCCGGCGTTAGCTCGAAACTGGGCTTGCCATCCTTCACCGTGACATGAACCTCGCCGCCATCGGCGAGCTTACCGAACAGCAATTCTTCGGCCAGCGGCTGCTTGATCTTGTCTTGGATCAAGCGACCCATCGGACGTGCGCCATAGAGCTTGTCGTAGCCTTTTTCGGCCAGCCAATCGCGGGCATCGCCATCGAATTGAATGTGGACGTTCTGTTCGGCCAGCTGGAGTTCGAGCTGCAGGATGAACTTGTCGACCACACGCGCAACTGTGCTCTTGCCGAGATAGGCAAATGGCACGATCGCATCGAGACGGTTGCGGAATTCCGGCGTGAACATCTTTTTGACCGCTTCGGCGCCTGCATCTTCTTTCGACACATCGCCAAAGCCGATGCCTTGGCTGGCCATCATGGATGCACCGGCATTGGTCGTCATGATGAGCACGACATTGCGGAAATCGACTGTTTTGCCGTGATGGTCGGTCAGACGGCCATTATCCATCACCTGAAGCAGGATGTTGAACAAGTCGGGGTGCGCTTTCTCGATCTCGTCGAGCAGCAGCACACAATGCGGGTTCTGATCGACCGCATCGGTCAGCAGGCCGCCCTGATCATATCCGACATAGCCCGGAGGCGCACCGATCAGGCGCGAAACGCTGTGGCGCTCCATATATTCGGACATGTCGAAGCGTTTCAGCTCGATGCCCATGATCGACGCGAGTTGGCGCGCAACCTCTGTCTTGCCGACGCCGGTCGGGCCGCTGAACAGGAACGAGCCGATGGGCTTGTCCGGATCTCGCAGACCAGCACGCGACAGCTTCATTGCTGTGGCGAGGCGAGTGATCGCTTCGTCCTGACCAAACACGACGTGTTTTAGATCACGGTCGAGGTTTTGTAGCGCCGCCTTGTCATCCTTGCTGACCGATTTCGGCGGGATACGGGCCATCGTCGCGATGACTTGCTCGATCTCGCGCGCGGTGATTTTCTTTTTGCGGCGGCTGGGCGGGACCAGCATCTGCATCGCACCAACTTCGTCGATCACGTCGATAGCTTTGTCGGGCAGTTTGCGATCATTGATATAGCGCGCCGACAATTCGACGGCGGTTTTCAGCGCGTCGGGTGTGTATTTCACACCGTGGTGATCTTCGAACGCGGTGCGGAGGCCTTTGAGGATTTTGATCGTGTCCTCAATCGTTGGCTCGTTCACATCAATTTTCTGGAACCGGCGCAGCAGCGCGCGATCCTTTTCGAAGTGATTGCGGAATTCCTTGTAGGTGGTCGAGCCGACGCAGCGGATCGTGCCGCCGGACAACGCTGGCTTTAGCAGGTTGGACGCATCCATTGCCCCGCCGCTGGTCGCGCCAGCACCGATGACGGTGTGAATCTCGTCAATGAAGAGCACCGCGTGCGGCATCCCTTCGAGTTCGGTGACGACCTGTTTAAGTCGCTCTTCAAAATCGCCGCGATAGCGCGTGCCTGCAAGCAGAGCGCCCATATCGAGCGAGTAGATAACCGCCTCATTCAGGACTTCGGGCACATCGCCTTCGACGATTTTGCGCGCGAGACCTTCTGCAATCGCTGTTTTACCAACGCCGGGATCGCCAACATAAAGCGGGTTGTTTTTCGACCGGCGGCAGAGGATCTGGATCGTCCGGTCCACTTCTGGCCCGCGACCAATCAGCGGATCGACTTTGCCGTCTTCGGCTTTCTTGTTGAGATTGACGGTAAACTGGTCGAGCGCGGTTTCTTTCTGCTTGCCACCGTCTTTGGTCGCTTCGGCGGTCTCGCCCGCATTCTCGTCTGCACCGGTCGGCTGGTTAGATTCGATCTGACGTCCGCCTTTGCCGATGCCGTGGCTGATAAAGCTCACCGCATCCAGACGGCTCATATCCTGCTGTTGCAGGAAATAGACCGCGTATGAATCACGCTCAGAGAACAGCGCCACCAGAACATTCGCGCCTGTCACCGTATCCTTGCCCGAGGATTGAACGTGCAGGATTGCGCGCTGGATCACCCGCTGGAAACCGGCGGTCGGCTGCGGATCGGCGTCTTCCTCAGTCTTCAGCGACTGGTATTCCTGATCCAGATATTGCTTCACGACATCGCCCAGCTCGGCGAGGTCC
Organism: Erythrobacter sp. F6033; assembly: GCF_023016005.1. Taxonomy (NCBI): domain Bacteria; kingdom Pseudomonadati; phylum Pseudomonadota; class Alphaproteobacteria; order Sphingomonadales; family Erythrobacteraceae; genus Erythrobacter; species Erythrobacter sp. F6033. The sequence continues at coordinate 390,694 of NZ_JALKAZ010000002.1, forward strand.
ACACCGCACGATGCCATTACAGCGGCGGCATCCTCATCATCGATCAATGCGAGCAGCAGGTGCTCTAGCGTCGCATATTCGTGGCGACGTTCGGACGCATTGCCGAGCGCATTGTGGAGGGTCCGTTCGAGATTTTGGGCAAAACTGGGCATTAGGGAGTCTCTTTGAGAGTGCGGAATTGGCCGCGGGAATCGGGGCCATATGAGAGGTACGATAAACTATATGGTATGGTCGCAAACAATTGCGAGACCGTTTGCGGCTGTGTGGTCATTTTGCGCAGGCCCCTCCAATATGGGATGGCAAAGGCCACGTGACGATTAAGCTCGGGTAAGGGGCATCGCCGGTATCTTTGGCATCGAATACCGGTTTCTCCCCAAATCGTGCTGCTATCTGGTTAGTCTCTGAGGTGTCCAAGATTGCTCCAGTGAGACGTCCTTTGTTGACTATCAGCGCCATGTCGCTGTGGCCTTCTACCAACCAAACGTGCTCGCGATTGCGCAGCCCCGTGTGGTGAATGATCCGATCGTAATATCCGATCATTGTTGCTGTGATGCCGCTGTGTTCAATTTGGGTGCCAATTTCTGCATGGCGAACGCACTGGCGCGGCCAGATCATCGCCAATTGTGACGCTTCCTCGCAATCGGGGCGCGGCGGAACGTAACCATTGACGCTTTTGCAGACCGAGCGGATGCAATGCATCGTCTCGTCAGAGCAGTTCGCGATCCGCATGACGGATTGCCCACTTTCTCCGATGTAATACGCCCGCCCGCTGCGCAGGTCTATCTCAAGCGCTGGCAGAATGGTGTACCGTTCATGCGAGAAGTTTTGAGCAGGCGTGTTTGCGGGCAGCAAGATTGCGGCCACGGCCAGAAATGCCAGCCGAAACCTCAAGTGGGCTTCCCGCCGAACAAAGCATCTGCGGCGGCTCTGTGCGCGGAGGCTTTATCGCGGTGCGTTTCGACCCGTGTGATCTCGGCTTTGAGTAGCGCCACACGTTCGTCCAGTTCATGCCGAGAATAGGGGGCAAGGTCTTCAGCTGCGAGCTTGCTCGCGGCATCGCCTTTCGGGCGGGGAAGGTCGCCGTCGTCCATAATTATGTAACATCCAATCCTACTGGCTTGCTGTCAATGCGCATGCTGGGTATTCGTCGCATTGCATTGCACCAAGTGCGATCAAACGGGGCAGTCTTGATGGTGGAAAAGCAGAATCCGGTGTTGCCGGAAACGATGTCGGCTATTGGTTTTACTGCGCCGGGCGGGCCGGAAGTGCTTGCGGCAGAGCAGATCGCAGTGCCGATTGTCGGTGACAGTGATGTCTTGATCCGGGTGGCCTATGCGGGCGTCAACCGGCCCGATTGCATCCAGCGCGCCGGGCACTATCCGGCTCCTCCCGGAGCTTCGCCAGTGCTTGGCCTTGAAGTATCCGGCGAAGTGGTTGCTGTTGGCAGCGACGTTCCCGATGAAATGCTGGGCCAGAAAGTGGCCGCTCTCACACCGGGTGGTGGATACGCCGAATATTGCACCGCGCCGTGGAACCACTGCTTGCCTATCCCCGAAGGACTCGATCTGAAATCAGCGGCTGCGCTGCCCGAGACGCTGTTCACGGTGTGGCATAATGTGTTCGAGCGCGGCATGGCGCGCGATGGCGAGCGGTTGCTCGTCCATGGCGGCACAAGCGGGATCGGGACGATGGCGATCATGCTTGCCAAAGCGTTCGACATCGAAGTGATCGTGACCTGCGGCGACGAAGCCAAATGCGAAGCAGCGCGCAAAGTCGGCGCGGATCTGGCGATCAATTACCGTGAGAGTGATTTTGTCGAAGCGGTGAAGCAGCATACCGGCGGTGAAGGCGTGAACATCGTGCTCGATATGGTGTCGGGCGATTATGTGCCGCGCAATTTGCAATGTCTTGCCGAAGATGGCCGCCATGTCACCATCGCCGTGCTGGGCGGAGCGAAGGCGGAACTGTTCATTCCAATGGTGATGATGCGTCGGCTCACGCTGACCGGATCGACGCTGCGCCCGCGCTCCGACGCTTTCAAAGCGGCGCTGGCGGATGAAATCGCGGCGAACGCATGGCCCTTGTTTACAAGCGGCGAGCTGGCTCCGATCATGGATCAGACATTTCCGCTCGCCGAGGCTGCTTCAGCCCATGCCCGGATGGAAGCGGGCGAACATATCGGCAAGATCGTGCTAAAGGTCGCTGATGACTGAGCGTTACACCCTTCACGAAGATCCCTGCAGCGGGAATTGCTACAAGATCAAACTGACTGCCGCGCTGTTGAATATCCCGATCGAGACGAAGCAATATGATATTCTCGCCGGAGAAACGCGGACAGAAGACTTTCTGGCGAACGTAAATTTGAACGGTCGCATTCCCGTTCTGCAAATCGACAATGACGCCGAAACCCGCTTTCTGCCAGAAAGCAATGCGGTCTGCTGGTATCTGGCGCATGGTTCGCCATTAATCCCGCAAGACCGGCTCGGTCAGGCCGATATGCTGCGCTGGATGTTCTTTGAGCAATACAACCACGAACCCAATGTCGCGACACTTCGTTTTTGGAAGCGGTTCGTGGGTGAAGCCAATCTCTCAGACCGGCAGGTTGCGCAAATCGAAACTAAGCAAGCCGCTGGCAATGATGCGCTGCGCGTGATGGACGAACATTTGGCGGGCCGCGCTTTTCTAAGCGGTGATAGCCTGTCGCTCGCGGATATCGTGTTGTTTCCCTACACCCATCTCGCGGAAGAGGGCGGATTTGCCCTACGCGGTTTCCGGCATCTGCGGGCATGGATTACGCGGATCGAAGCCTTGCCCGGTTTCGTGCCAATGGGCTGAACGCCCCTCGCGTGCAGTGACTGTTACGAACCGTCGCCCCAGCCGCCGCCCTCTGACATGTCTTCTTCGTAAGAATAGCTGTCTTGTGCGGCATCGTCATATGCCCAGCTGGTCTCGCCAGAATCGCCGCCCCAATCATCCGTAGTGGATGACCAGCTTGCCTGAGCCGCTTCGCTAAGATGCCGCTGATACAGCGCTGTGGTTGCCAGCTCTTCAAACTGTTCGAGGTCTTGCATGCCAATCGCGGCAAGTGAGATCACCTCGGCAACCTCTTCCGCCGAACCAGCGGTTGACCGGCCCTTTTCGATATCCCTGTCCCAGCTCCGCATCGCGAAACGAAGGGCCTTTTCGATTTCGGGCTCCGACAAGTATTCTGTGCCCGCTGCAGTCTCCCGGGTGACCATTGGCAGGTCTACTGTCACATCGATTGTGGTCCGACCAGCGGACTCTTCGGTCATATGAAACAGAAATTCACCAGAATCGCCGCCGGGATTTGGCAGCGTGTAGCGGACAGCGCGGAAGTCCTCGCCTGTTTCGCGTGTGATTTTGACGGGGCGGACACCAGCGGCACTGGTCAGGCTGTTGGGGTTCAGCTGGGTAAAGGCCTTCGCCACCCGCTCTGAAGACGCGTCTACTTTCACGACAAAGTCTTTTCCGCCGCAAGCGGTGAGCAGTGGAATCGCGAGAATTGGCAGAACTTTGCGAAACATGATGATGTACCCTGAACAAACCCTTTGGAATTGAGCGGTTTAGGCCATTCAACTTAAGGAATAATTGAGAGCAGGTCGCGATTATTCATCACGAGAGTGCGGCCCGCCTGCTGTCAGTTCCGCTTTCGCTTGCCCAACGCGGCCCTTTGCCCTATCTGCGAGAGTGCAATGGCCGCTCCGAAAGGGGCGGCCCTTCTATTTTTTACGGAGTTTTCCTATGGGCCAGCCCACACCGCTGATGCCACACGCAACCGCCACTTGGCTGGTTGACCACACTGGTCTTTCGTTCGAGCAGATCGCCGAATTTTGCGGAATTCACATTCTCGAAGTTCAGGCGATGGCCGATGATCTTGCAGGCAGCAAATACACAGGCCGCGATCCGGTGCATGCTGGCGAACTGACACTCGAGGAAATCGAGTTGGGTCAGGCGGATGAGAACTACTCGCTCAAAATGCACAAAGCACCGGTTGAAGTGACCCGCACCAAGGGGCCGCGTTACACGCCGGTTTCAAAACGTCAGGACAAGCCGGATGGTATCGCTTGGGTTCTGCGCAATCACCCAGAAGTATCGGACGCTCAGATCGGCAAACTGATCGGTACCACGCGCAACACAATCGGCGCGATCCGTGAGCGCTCGCACTGGAATATCCAGAACATCCAGCCGAAAGATCCCGTCACTCTTGGCCTGTGTTCGCAGCGCGAGCTTGATGCTGTCGTTGCCAAGGCCGCCAAGCGCGCCGGAATCACCGAGGAAGTTGAAGCGGTCGAAAACGCCGATGCCCGGAGTGACAAGGACAAGCTGATCGACGAGCTGCGTGCAGAGCGCGAAGCAAACGTCAAAGCAGCCGCCGAAGCCGCTCAGGAAGCCGAAGCCGAAGCATGGCTGACCGCCAAGCGTGAAGCGGAAGAAAGCGGCGAAGACATTATCGATCCGGAAAGCGGTTTCAAAGATACGGCGGAAGAGGCGGCACCAGAAGTCGCCGCTGAAGAAGCCGTAGAAGCACCTGAAGAAGACGGCGAAACTCCGGCCTGATTTTGGGACTAGGCCGCGGGGCGATTCCTCGTGGTTTTCCTACCGTTTGCAGACGAACTGAATTCTCGCATTTTGCGGATCAGTTTTGCTTGTGAAAAATCGGGCGATCGGCCATGTCTACTGACATGAATGTCAATAAAGCTTCCTATCACCACCCCACCCCTTGGGATGCCGAGTTTGAATTGATGAGCCTGCCTGAAATGTTCAGGCGGACCGTCGCGCACGATTCCAATGCGCCTTTCCTCCATTTCCTCGGCCGAACCTATTCCTACGGTGAAATGTATGACGAGGCGCAGCGCTTTGCGGCTGGTCTAGCAGAGATGGGCGTGAAAAAGGGTGACCGCGTAGGCTTGTTCCTGCCCAACGTCCCCATTTACGCCTCGGCCTATTACGGCGCGATGATGGCGGGCGCGGTGGTCGTGAATTTCTCGCCGCTCTATTCGGTGGAAGAGCTTTCGTGGCAGGTTGGCGATAGCGGCACGCGCGTTCTGGTAACGCTCGATGTGCCCGAACTTTATGGCACTGCTTCCGAAGTGTTGAGCGAATCCGATCTGGAGACCCTGATCGTCGGGCGCCTGTCCGATATGCTGCCTTGGATCAAAGGCACAGCGCTGAAACTGCTAAAGCGCAGCCAAATTGCCACGGTCGGCTACGGCCCGCGTATCAAGGCCTGGAACGATTGCACGCCTGCAAAGCCCGCGCCTGACATTGCTATCGATGCCGCTGAAGATCTGGCTTTGCTGCAATACACTGGCGGCACGACCGGCCGGCCCAAAGGCGCGATGCTTGGGCATAGCCAGCTTACGATGAACGCTCAGCAAGTCGCCGCAATCAACCCGTTCGGAAACCCGCGCGAAGAAGTGTTTATGGGCGCGCTGCCGTTCTTCCATGTTTTTGCGAACACTGCCTTGCTCAACCATGCTGTCGCCAGCGGTGCCTCGATTGCGATGGTTCCGCGCTTTGAAACCAAGCAAGTCCTGCAAACCATCGAGAAATATAAAGCGACCGGATTTCCGGGCGTGCCAACGATGTTTCAGGCGATGCTTGACCATCCCGATCTTTCGAAGACCGACCTATCGTCTCTAAAAGTCTGCATTTCCGGCGGTGCGCCTATGCCAGCGCCCGTCCATACAAAGTTTGAGGACGTCACCGGAGTGCGCGTGGTCGAAGGATACGGCCTGACCGAAAGCGCGGGTGTTGTGTCGGTCAATCCCTACGAAGGAACACGCAAAAAGGGCACGATCGGTCAGCTTGTCGCGGGCACGGAGATCGTATTGCTCGACAAGGAAGACCCGACCAGGCTTGCCTCCGAAGGTGAGCCGGGTGAACTGGCGATCCACGGCCCGCAGATCATGCGCGGATATTGGAACAAGCCTGATGTCGCCGATGAGACATTCGTGACGCGCGATGGCAAGAAATGGCTCCGTACCGGAGACGTCGCGGTCATGGATGAAGACGGCTTTCTCGCGATTGTTGACCGCATTAAAGATATGATCGCAGTTGGCGGGTTCAAAGTTTTCCCGAGCCAAGTCGAGGACGTCGTTCTGGAGCATGAATTGGTCAAAGAGGCGCTTGTTATCGGCGTTCCCGACGATTATCTCGGCGAGGTTCCGCGCGCCTATATAACGCTGGAACCCGATGCCGATATTGGCGCCGATGCATTGCGCGGATGGCTGAATGATCGGGTTGGCAAACACGAACGGGTCGATCAGATCGTGATCCGTGACGAACTGCCGAAGACCATTATCGGTAAGCTTGATCGGAAAGCGCTCCGCGCAGAAGTGCTCTGACGCTGCACATTAATGCCCCATAGAATCAGAAACGCCGCGAAACCCTAAGGTTCGCGGCGTTTTCTGTTCTGCCCGGCCTAGATTTTACTTGGCGATCTGCAATTCCGATTGCGCATCGGGCACCGCTGCGGGTTTCGACCCCGAGGCAGGCTTATCGGCTTCGCGGCGGCGGGCATTTGGGGCGAACCGTCCATCAACCTGCGCGCCTTGTTCGATAGTGAGCGCGTCATAATGGACGTCGCCTTCGATCTTGGCGGTTTTTAGGATAACCAGCTCTTTCGCTGTGATCGAACCGGTCACACGGCCCGCAAGACGAGCGGTATCAGCGGTAACGCCGCCATTGACCTGGCTACTTTCACCTTGGACGAGCGAAGCGCATTTGATGTCACCTTCGATCGCGCCATCTACGTGCAAGTCGGCAGAGGCGGTGATGTCGCCTTTGATATTGATATCGGAACCAATCACCGAAAATGTCGAATTGTTGTTGGCCATTGGCTTACTCACTGGTCGCGGGGTTGGAGCGGACCGATCCGGCTCCGCGGACTTCTTTGAGAACATCGGGGGCTGCCTCCAGAAACGGACGTGGATTGATCGCACGATCATTCATGCGAACTTCGAAATGCAAATGCGGGCCGGTCGAGCGACCCGTATTGCCGAGACCGCCAAGAGTGGCTCCGGCATCGACCGTTTGGCCGACCGTAACACCAAGGCGGGACATGTGCGCATAGCGGGTCATCAGGCCATTCTCATGCTTGATTTCAACCGTCTTGCCATAGCCGCCTTTCCAACCTGCAAACACAACCTCTCCAGAGGCTGCGGCATAGATGGGCGAACCATAGGCGCCTTTGAAATCGATGCCGTTATGCATCGCGCCGCCGCCATTGAACGGGTCACGGCGGTAGCCAAAGTTGGACGTGATCTTGGTCACGCTGGCAGGAACAACCTGCGGCACACCTTCGAGTGCACGCTCAAGAGCGTTCATGCGTGACAGGCTGAGGCCGAGACGTTCGAAGCGCGGATCGATTGAACCGTCAGCAGAAGTCGCGAGGACTTCGAACGGACCACCGACATTCGACTGTTCGACATTGGCAGCCATCGTGCGCGGATCGAGATTAAGCTTGCGCAAGGCGGCCTCTGCGCGCTGCGCCCGCCAGTCTGCAAAACGGGTCATCTTCTCGACGTAAGCGATCTGGCGTGCCTCGATTTCGGCAAGGCCGCGCGCTTCGGGGAAGAGTTCACCAATCTTCTCGACGGTTTCGGCGGTTTCTTCGGAACTGTCCGTAACATTGACACCGGCCTCACGGATTTCTTCCGGAAGCAAAGGCAGCATCGCATCGACCGCATCCTGACGCGCGGTAAGCTCATCGACGACGCGGCCCATATCGGAGCCATAGGCTTCAAGCCGCTCTTCTTTCGTCGCGATGTGGGCTTTTTCATCCTGGAACGATGCCAGATCAGCCTCGGCCTGGTATTTGTTCCAAGCCATCACACCCATCGAACTCGCCCAGACTAGGATCAGAGCCAGTACTGCTCCGGCGGCGCCCATTTGTAGGCGCGGGGAAATTTTGATGAATCGCACATGGCCTTGCGAGCGCATAAAAAATTCGCGCTCGGGGAACCACTCTTTGAGCCGATCACCCCACGGCTTAGCAGATTTGGATTTTGACAAGGCGGCCCCGGATTTTTTGATCTCGTGTTCTGACCGGGTGGTAACCGAGCAAAGGGAGGGGGTCGAATCCATGTATTCACGCTTCGGTTGAGCTGACTGCGATTCACGATGAGTCGTTCATTTGCCAGCAATCTGAGCGACGGAACCCCCATTTCATCCGGGATTGCAGCCAGTTTTTGGCGGTTTTTCGCGAATCTTGGCCGCTCGACGGATTCGATTCGCGCCATCACAAAACGCATCAATCACTTTGAGTTTAACCAAACGAATTGCGCCGCGCACACTAAGCCTCCACATAAACCGCATGACTGATCAACAAACCGTTCCTGTCGCGCTTGACGTCGAAGCATTGATAAAGCGGATTGCCGTTGAGGGGCGTTCAGCGCAGCGGCAGCTTGCCGCCATGCCGAGCGAAGCACGGGCTTCCGCTTTGATGTGTGCTGCGGCGCGCCTGAGGGCTGATAGCGCGTCGATTCTGGAGGCAAACGCGAATGACCTCGCCGCGGCGCGAGAGAATGGCCTTTCGCGCGCTATGCTTGATCGGTTGGCCCTAGATCCAGAGCGTCTTGAAAGTGTCGCAGCGGGTGTGGAAGCCGTTGCCAGCCTCCCTGACCCTGTCGGGCAAGTGATCGACTCTTCCCGGCGGCCCAATGGCCTCAAAATGTCGCGGATTCGCGTGCCGATTGGCACTATCGGGATTATCTACGAAAGCCGCCCAAATGTGACGGCAGATGCGGCGGCCCTGTGCGTGCGTGCAGGTAACGCAGCGCTCCTTCGCGGGGGCAGCGAGGCCGTGCATTCAAACCGCGCGATCCTTGCTGCATTGACGGCGGGCCTCGAAGAAGGCGGAGTGCCAAAAGCTGCGGTGCAATTGGTTCCGACGCAGGACCGGGCTGCGGTTGGTGCGATGCTGACGGCTTCTGGTTTGATCGACATGATCGTCCCGCGCGGCGGGAAGAGTCTGGTGGCGCGCGTGCAGTCGGACGCGCGCGTTCCTGTGCTTGCCCACCTCGACGGGATCAACCACACCTACATTCATTCCGCCGCCGATCCGCGGATGGCGCAGGAAATCGCGCTGAATGCAAAGATGCGCCGGACTGGCATTTGCGGGGCGATGGAAACCCTGTTGATCGATACCAGTTTTGAAGCCGCAGATGCGCTGGTATCGGCTTTGCTTGATGCGGGATGCGAGTTGCGCGGTGATGGGCGGGCTCAAGCGCTTGATGCTCGTATAACCCGTGCCAGCGCAAATGATTGGGACACCGAATATCTCGACGCCGTGCTGTCCGTAGCGATAGTCGATGGTCTGGATAAAGCGCTGGAGCATATTGCGCGGCATTCTTCTGCGCATACTGACGTCATTGTGACGTCAGATGCTGCTGCTGCGGAGCAGTTTTTGACCCACGTCGACAGCGCAATTGTCATGCACAATGCCTCTTCGCAATTTGCCGATGGCGGGGAGTTCGGCCTCGGCGCGGAGATTGGCATTGCGACAGGCCGCCTGCATGCGCGTGGGCCGGTAGCGCTCGAAGGATTGACCACCTATAAGTGGATTGTGAGAGGGACCGGACAGGCGCGTCCCTGATACCGGAGACCCACGCTGATCCGCACCGGACTTCTTGGAGGCAGCTTCAATCCTGCGCATGGCGGCCATCGCCGAATCACACGCTTTACAATTGATGCGCTGGGTCTGGACGAGGCGTGGTGGCTGGTTTCACCTGGGAACCCGCTAAAGCCCAAAGCTGGTATGGCGCCCTTATCCGCACGGCTTAAATCTGCCGAAGTTCAGGCGCGCCGCGCGCCGATTGTGCCAACCGCGATCGAGCAGCATTTGGGCACCCGCTACACCGTGAACACCTTGGCCAAGCTCAAACGGCGATACCCCAAGCGCGAATTTGTGTGGCTGATGGGGTCCGACAATTTGGCCGATTTTCACCGCTGGAAAGACTGGCGCAGGATCGCGCGAATGATGCCGATTGCGGTCATCGCAAGGCCCGGCTATAACGCGGATGCTTTGGCGAGCCCCGCCATGGCATGGCTCAGGCGCTATACCGTGTCTGCCGCCACATTCCGTAACACGGGGCAATGGAGCGCACCGGCACTGGTGTTTTTGCGTTTCGATCCAGACCCACGCTCTGCCACGGCCATTCGCCGGGGCAACGCAGATTGGGCCTTGCAATATCGAGGTGCACCGGCGCGCGATCGGCTGACTTTCAGACACGTACAATCAAGTGAGGCTTCATGAGCCGCTGTTCCGGCGCTCAATCCCCTTATCTTGCTAAACGGCCTGCACAGCCCCATTTTCACAGCATATTCAGGAGCTATTTCTTAGCCTATGACACAGGCACAATCCGCCTCGGCCAATGCCGGAGCATCCACCAACAGAGCAGTACAATCGATGGCAGCAGCTAATATGGCCAAACACGAACTTCACGATCTGGTTTTGAGCCAGCTGGACGATGATCAGGCGCAGGAAATCGTCTCGATCCCGCTCGAAGGAAAAAGCTCGGTTGCCGATTTTATGGTGATCGCGAGCGGCCGTTCGACGCGTCAGGTCGCCTCCATCGCGCAAAAGCTTGCCGAAACGGTCAAACATGCCGGCCACGGTCCTGCGCGGATCGAAGGCCTGCCGCAGGCTGACTGGGTGCTGGTCGATGCCGGAGATGTGGTCGTGCACCTTTTCCGCCCGGAAGTGCGCACGTTCTACAATCTGGAACGCATGTGGTCATTCGAAGGCGGCGAACCGCAGCAGGGAAGAGCGTAGTTTTCTTTTTTACGCCCTCAGACGCCGGGCGCGGGCCATCCGGCCCGCTTGGCTTCCTCGCATAAGCTCGGGCGGCCATTCGGCCTTGCGAAACCTATTGGTTTCGAACTAGCGCGAAAGGTGAGGTAAAGCTGCGGAGCACGGCGCGCAGCGCCGCAAGGGCGACCGCCCGCCCGCAGGGCCGTGAGGCCCGAGGACGTCGCGCGCCGGATGGCGCGCACAAAACAAAAGGAACCCAGACAATCCTTCTTCACGTCATCGCTCGCGGTAAGATTGCCCGCTCGCCCGAGGCTGATCTGGTTGCGCGGTATGAGAAACGGCTGACATGGCCGGTGAAGCTAACCGAACTGCCCGAAACAGGCGGCAAAATCCCTGATCCACAAGCGCCATACAAAGCCGTGCTTTTGGATGAGCGCGGGAAAGCGATGCCGTCTGAAAAGCTTGCGACAACTTTGGGTCGCTGGCGTGATGATGGCATGCGCGAAACCCGCTTTGTCCTGGGCGCGGCGGATGGCCATTCCGATGCAGAGCGAGCGGAAGCTGACCTGTTGCTCGCTTTCGGTCCGGCGACTTGGCCGCATCTGATGGCGCGCGCGATGTTGATGGAACAGCTCTACCGCGCGACAAGTATCCTTGCAGGACATCCCTATCATCGGGCAGGGTAGGATCATGGCGAGATCCACCGTGCCATTTGCCATTTTTGCTTGCGCTGCGCTGATCGCGGTGGGCGCCTTTGTGCCTATGGGAATAGCGCAGCGTGATGTTGGCGTGATGGAGCCTGATGAAGCGCAAGCACAGCTTGAAAGGGCCACACGCGAAGGCCAGCGCGCAGAGGCCCGGGCCGAGCGGCTTGCTCGCGAGGCCGAAAATGCGAGCGAGGCGGCAGACAAAACCGCGCGTGAGATCGCGTCGATGGCGGCGCGAATTCAGCGCGCTGAAGCCGATATTGCAGCGGCCCGGGCTCGTTATTCGCTCGCGCAGACCGACCGGGCTGCTTTGTCCGACCGATTGTCCAAACGCCAGGAACCGCTCGTGCGGCTTACAGGCGCGCTGCAGACCACTGCGCGCCGTCCGCTATCGTTGTCTGCGCTGCAGCCAGGATCGTTGAAAGATCTAGTCTATGTCCGCGCGGTGCTCGACAGCGCGGTACCGCAAATTCGCGAGCGCACTGCGGCATTGCGCGGCGAGCTCGAAGAAGGTCGCCGGCTGGAACGGCGGGCGGCAAGCGCGCTCGAAAATCTGCGGCTTAAGGAGCAAGAACTGCAAGGCAAGCGCGAAGAGCTCGCCAGCCTCGAAGCGCAGCAAAGGCTGGCCTCACGAGATGCTCGCAGCAGTGCAACTCGGGAAAGCGAACGGGCGCTTGCCTTGGCCGAAGAGGCGCGTGATCTTGACGGGCTGATGGGGGACATAGACGCCGCAGCGGGATTGCGCCGCGAACTGGCTGCGCTCTCTGGCCCGGTTATGCGCCCGGCAAACTTGGGTGGCGGGTCGGCCAGCACGGTTCCGACCACACCTGATCCAACGCCTTCCGCGACACCTACAACGGCCTCGGTTCCGCCGCGTGATTTCCAATTGCCTGTTCAGGGTCGCACAATCGCCGGGTTCGGCGAGGAGCGTGATAGCGGCCTGCGCAGCACCGGCGTTTCGCTTGCTCCGGTCGCTGGCGCACAAGTCGTATCGCCTGCATCGGGCCGTGTGGCTTTCGCGGGGCCTTACCGCGGATATGGTAGCATTGTGATTATCGAGCATCCAGGCGGGTGGACCAGCCTTGTCACAGGTCTTGCCCGAATCAATGCCGAGGTCGGCGATGAAGTGATTGGCGGAAGCCCGCTGGGCGTGGCCGCGACCGAAGAACCTTCGATCACAATCGAGCTAAGGCGCGATGGTGAGGCGGTCAATCCGCTGCAATTCCTCAGATAGTCGGACGGTCTTGTTCATTCGCAGAGGATCGATTGCCCCGTCGCGGGACGGGTTTATGCCCGCGGAATAGTTATCTGGCATTCAGATTGCGCCTACTATACCCATTGGCCTGAGAAGGAGCCGTGAGTCATATGAAGATCGCTGCATTGTTGCGCAACACCGCCTTGGTCGCCGCTGGCGCCATTTTGGCAACCACCACAACCGTCGTCGCTCAGGGTGACGCACGCGGCGATCCTGAATTTGCCAAAGTCTTTGCGGTCTACCAACGGATCAAAACCAGCTATGTCGAGCCGGTTGATGATGAGGTGCTGACGCGTGGCATGATCGACGGAATGCTCACCGCGCTCGATCCGCATTCGGGCTATCTTGATGGCAGTGCGCTTCAGCGGCTCAACACCATGATTGACGGCAATTATTCGGGTCTCGGCCTTTCTGTCGTGATGGAAGACGGAGCTGTTAAAGTTATTTCGCCGTTCAAGGGTAGCCCGGCTGACAAAGAAGGCATCAAGGCGGGTGATTTCATCACGCATCTGAATGGTGAGCTGATTGTTGGGGGCGATCTGGATGATGCGGTTGCGCGGATGCGCGGCAAAGCCGGCACATCGATTGACCTGACCATTTTCCGTCCGGGCCGCGAAGTGCCGTTGGAACTGACAGTGACACGCGGCGTAATCGAGCTTGAGCCCGTCACTTTCGAGCTGTCTTCTGGCAATATCGGCGTCATCACAGTTAACGAATTCTCTGCCGATGTCGGTGCGGATGTGTTCCGCGCATGGACCAAAATTCAGGAAGAGGCGACGGGCCGCGTTGGCGGATTGGTGCTCGATCTTCGTTCGAATCCGGGCGGTTCGCTCGATGAAGCAGTCGCGCTTTCCGATCTGTTCCTCGACGAAGGCCGGATCGTATCGCAGCGCGGTCGCGCCCGCGGCGAAACGCTGCTCTATGATGCGGAAACCGTATTCCGCGGCGATATGGCCGAAGATGTTCCTGTTATTGTTTTGATCGATGCAGGCTCCGCGTCTGCGTCTGAAATCGTGGCAGGCGCTTTGCAAGATCATCGCCGCGCTCTCGTTATGGGTGAGCGCAGCTTTGGCAAAGGGTCGGTTCAATCGCTACTGCCGCTTGGCCGCGATGCCGCGCTTAAGCTGACGACGGCGCGCTACTTCACGCCGAAAGGCAATTCGGTGCAGGAAGGCGGGATCAAACCCGATATCACTGTGCCCCAGATCAGCGATCCGGACCTTGCTCTGCGCCAGAAATATCTGACCCGTGAAAGCGATTTGCGCGGGCACTTGGTCAACGAGCTGGGTGTGAAAGACGAAGAGATGGAGCTCGATCAGATCGATGATCCGCGCTTCAAACTCACTTCCGAACAGCTTGAAGAGGCCGGTATCGAAGATTTCCAGCTGCACTACGCACTCGAAACGCTTCGCCGGACGACCAAGAGTTCGGTGGCGCTGCGCAAGTAAGCATCCTAGATAGTCAGGCATGACAGGTGTGAAGCAGGCCAAGCTGCTCGCCATAGCGATTCCTGCTGGATTGCTGGGCGGTGCATATATCTCCGAATACGGCTTCGGATTGTTCCCGTGCGAAATGTGCTGGTGGCAACGCTGGCCGCACTTCGCCGCATTGGGCACAGGCGTGCTCGCTTTGTTTCTGAAGCCGGCGCAGGTCTGGACCGCTTTGGCTGGCCTCGCGATCCTGACATCAGGTTTGATTGGCGGCTTTCATGCCGGTGTCGAATATGGCTGGTGGGAAGGCATCACAGGCTGCGCGACTTTGGGAAGCGCGGTTGATGTGATGGATCCGTCTGCGGCTCCGCTCATCCGCTGCGATGTCGCCCCGTGGAGCTTGTTCGGTATTTCTCTCGCGGGATGGAATTTCCTCTTCTCAACACTGGGCGGGATCGCCATCTTGGTCTTGAGCGTTAGAGGCTCAGGAAAAGAGAAAACGCTATGAACAAGCAAGAACTTCATCGGATGATCCGCGTCGATCAAGCGGGCGAGTTTGGTGCAACGCGCATCTATGAAGGCCAGCTTGCTGTGATGGGCGATCGCGGACCGCATTCTGCTGAGATCCGTCATATGGCTGAGCAGGAAGAGGTTCACCGCGCCAAATTCGACGCGCTGATGGCAGAGCGCGGCGTGCGCCCGACAGCGCTGCATCCGTTCTGGTCGGCGGCCGGCTACGCACTCGGCGCGGGTACAGCTCTGCTGGGTCCTGAGGCGGCGATGGCCTGCACTGCTGCGGTCGAAGAAGAGATCGACAAGCATTATTCTGAGCAGCTCGATCGGCTGGCCGAGGTGGATGCGGAGCCGGAACTTGCCGAAATGATCGAGACTTTCCGCGAGGAAGAGCGCGAGCACCGTGATGCGGCGCTCGCCAATGGCGCAGAGCAGGCGCCAGCCTATCCTTTGCTTTCAGGCGCGATCCGCCTGGGCTGCAAAATTGCGATCAAGGTCAGCGAGCGGGTTTAAAGGCTTTATTTATTCGCACGCCATCCGGCGCGCGATTTCCTCGCTTATGCTGCCTAACGGCCGCGTCGCTGCGGGCGGGCGGTTGCCCTTGCGGTCGCTCCTCGCGACCGGACCCATCCTACAAACTCCAGTACGTTAGTGTATCTGGCACGACTTCGCGATTTAGTGCGGACTTCACATCCACTATCACTCCGCCTTCTTTTACTCGCCGGACAAGAGCGGTCTGATCGGCGATGTATTCCTTGTGGTTCACCGCTAGAATAAGCGCGTCCAGCTCTGACAGGTCATCACACGGTGTCAGTTCGAGCCCGTATTCGCGGCTTGTCTCCTCAGACGAAGCCAATGGATCGGCGATCATCGGGTCCACGCCATATTCGCGCAGCTCGGCGATAATATCCGGCACTTTGGAATTGCGGATATCGGGCACGTCTTCTTTAAAAGTCAGCCCCAAAACACCGACGCGGGCATTGCACGGCGAAATGCCTTGGGCTGCGAGCAGTTTTACGGTCTTCTGCGCAACCGCCTCGCCCATCGAATCATTGATCCGGCGACCGGCAAGAATGACCTCCGGTCGGTAGTCGAGCCGTTCGGCGGCTGCAGTCAGATAATAGGGGTCCACACCGATACAGTGCCCGCCGACAAGGCCGGGCGTGAAGGGTAGGAAATTCCACTTGGTACCTGCCGCGGCCAAGACGTCACTCGTCCTGATGTCCATCCGGTCAAAGATCAGGGCTATCTCGTTCATCAGTGCAATGTTGAGATCGCGCTGAGTGTTTTCGATCACTTTGGCCGCTTCGGCGACCTTGATGCTGGGCGCTTCGTGCAGGCCCACATCGACAATAGCGCTATAGATCGCGCGCATACGGGCCAGAGCATCGTCGTTTTCGGCAGCGATAATCTTTGTGATCGTTTCGAGCCGGTGGACGGTATCGCCCGGGTTGATCCTTTCGGGGCTATAGCCAAGCGCGAAGTCTTCGCCCTGTTTCAGGCGCGAATGTTCAGCGAGTAGCGGTCCGCAATATTCTTCGGTCGCACCAGGGAAGACAGTGGATTCGAACACAACCAGACCTCCCTTTTGTAGGCGGGGGCCGATGGTTTCGCACGCTTTGCGCAGCGGAGTGAGATCAGGGCGGCGCTCTTCGGTAATCGGTGTTGGCACCGTGACTATGAAAGCGGTTGCGCCGATCAGGCTGTCTGCGTCGTCTGTGACGTCAAGACCGCAAGCGGCGAGGCGTGCATCGTCAATTTCACGGGTGAAATCATGCCCGTCACGTAGTGTGCGGATCCGGTGCTCGGAAATATCAAAGCCGATCACATCGGTGCCATGGGGGCGGAGCCGCTCGGCCAAGGCGACTGCGACCGGGAGGCCAACATAGCCCAGACCGACTACGACAATGCGCTCTCGCTGCTGAGCGTGTGGTACATCACTGATACCAGTTGAGGGCTGAAATGGTGCGTTCATGCCCGCTGCCATGCGACAATATGCTCAACATATTGCTAACCATGGCGAAGATTTGCGTTCTGTCCGAGTGATTTGCCGCAATTCACGCTCAATTCACGGGCGAGTGACTATCGGCAAAGACATGTTAAAGCGTATGCAGCACGCGCTGCCCCGCTGAATTCAAGGAATATGACGATGACTAAGCTGTTCAACACCGCCGCCGCCGCACTTGGCCTTGCCTTTGTCGCGGCCAGCCCTGCCGCAGCGCAGGACAAGGCCGGCGACAAGGTCAATATGGTTATTGCCTATGACGAAAACGAATGCCCCGAAGCAGGTGAGAACGAGATCGTCGTTTGTGAAATTCTGGTCGAGGCCGAGCGGTACCGCATCCCATCAAATCTGCGGCAGAGCGATTCTCCGCAAAATACCGCCCGCCGCGGTGAAGTGGAAACACTGCGCTATATCACGCAATCAGGCGCGATGAGCTGCAGCCCAGCCGGAGCCGGCGGTTTCACGGGTTGCACCCAGCAGTTTATCGACGCTGCATACGCTGAGAAAAGCGAAGCGGAGACCATTCGTTTCGGCCAGCTGATCGAACAGGCCCGCCAGGAACGCCTTTCAACGATCGATGAAGATGCTGCTGCTGAACAGGGCCGGGTCGAGCAGATCGAGCGTGAATATCTCGAGCGGCTGGAGCGTGAACGCAATCAACCGCTGCCCGGTGAAGAAGAAGTCCCTGCAATCGGACCGAAAGCCGAAGAGCCTGAAGGCTGAGCGCTAGCGCTTAGATCGCGTAATAGTCGCGGTACCATGCAACGAACTGACGGATGCCTTCCCGAACATTGGTTTCAGGCGTGTAGCCAGTCAGTTCCTGAAGCAAAGTCGCATCGGCCCATGTTGCAGGCACATCGCCTTTTTGCATCGGCATGAAGTTCTTGATCGCCTCGCGCCCGCATTCGGCTTCGATTGCGCTGATATAGTCCATCAGGCGGACTTTTTCGCTGTTGCCGATATTGACGATACGCCACGGCGCAACCGGCGATAGGCTATCGTGCTCGCCAATGTCTTCTGCGCTATCGGGCCGCTCTGGTGCAGCGTCGATCAACAACCGGATTCCGCGCACCAGATCAGTGACGTAGGTGAAGTCGCGGAACATCTCGCCATTGTTGTAAATGTCGATCGGGGTGTTTTCGAGGATACCCTTGGTGAATTTGAACAGGGCCATATCCGGCCGGCCCCACGGGCCGTAGACTGTGAAAAAGCGGAACATGGTGGTCGGCATATTCCAAAGATGGGCATAGGAATGCGCCATCGCTTCGTTCGCCTTTTTCGTAGCGGCATAGAGCGTGAGCTGCGTGTCGCATTTCTCACGCTCGTTAAACGGCATCTCTTCGTTTGCGCCGTAGACCGAGCTGGTGGATGCCATCAAAAGGTGATCGACGCCCAGCTCGCGCGCGCATTCCATAACGTTGAATGTGCCGGTGACATTGGCGTCCATGTAAGCGCGCGGGTTTTCTAGGCTGTAGCGAACGCCTGCCTGCGCTGCGAGATGGACTATGATGTCTGGCTTTTCCTGCAGTGCAAATTCACGCAGGGTCTCGAAATCCTCAAGCATCCCGACTTTGGCTTTAAAATGCTGATTTTGCATCAACATTTGGTGGCGGCGCTCTTTCAAGCGGACATCGTAATAGTCGGTAAGCCCATCAAAACCGACCACGCGGAAACCCTCTGCCAAAAGCAGTTTTGCGAGGTGAAAGCCGATAAACCCGGCGGTTCCGGTGATGAGTACAGTGCGCAAGGAATGGGTCTCGTTTCTAGCCTAGCGGATACGCGTCATTTCGCGCCGGTGCCAGTCAGTATGACGCGGAATGTCTTCAAAACGATTAGGAAATCGAGCCAAAGCGAGATGTTTTTGACGTAGTAGAAATCAAACCGCAGTTTCGCGTTTACGTCCGATACATCGGTCACGTGACCCTGTGTCACTTGCGCCCAGCCGGTAACACCGGGCCGAACGATATGACGATAGGAATAAAACGGAAGCTCGGATTCGTACCACTTCGAGAGCGATTT
Organism: Erythrobacter sp. F6033; assembly: GCF_023016005.1. NCBI lineage: Bacteria > Pseudomonadati > Pseudomonadota > Alphaproteobacteria > Sphingomonadales > Erythrobacteraceae > Erythrobacter > Erythrobacter sp. F6033. Next base: position 409,400 of record NZ_JALKAZ010000002.1, read on the forward strand.
TGCCTCAGGCCTAGGGCCGATCCAGCTCATTTCCCCGCGCAAGATGTTAAACACCTGCGGCAGTTCGTCGATGCGAGTCTTGCGCAGGAAACGACCCAGACGGGTGATGCGGTCATCGTCCGATTTGGTCATCGCATCATTGCGCTGATCTGTTTCATCTTCAATCGGCCCGCGCGGACGCATGGTGCGAAACTTGATCATTTTGAAGGACCGTCCGCGAAACCCTACGCGCTCTTGCAGAAAGATCGGATTGCCTGCGGAATCGAGCCGGATCAGGATCGCGATAACAACGAATGCAATCGATAAAAACGGGAGCAACACGAGCGAGCCGAGGACGTCGATCGCGCGCTTTGTGGTCATGTAGGGCACGTTGGGAATCAGCGACCCAAGGTCGTTTTCCGCGAGGTGCGTGATTTTGACCTGGCCGCTCTGCATCTCGGCCACCTGCCGATAGTGATACACCGGAACACCAGCGAGCGCGGCTTTAGCAAACAGCCGCTCCCATTCATCCGGATGGTCATAATGGAGATCGGCGACAAGGGCGGCATTCAGACGCCCTGCCTGAACCAGACTTTCCAACTCGATCAAACTGGGAGCAGGGATGTACTGGCCTTCAATGCGAATTTCGGACGACCGCCCACCGCCAACGATAAAATGCGGGCGGCGAAGGCGGCGATTATACGCCGTGAAAACATAGCTGACGACGATGGTGGCGGCTGTTCCGACGCCAAATAGCGGGATCGAATAGCTGGCGCGGAGCAGCGCAATCACTCCAAGCGCCCCGCCGAATGCCAGAAAGCTGATCGGGAACACATATGAAAGCGCCCGTGCTTTTGCATATTCGCGCAACCGTGTGAGGGCATACCAGGAAAGGCAAGCGGCAAATCCCAGAGCATAGAGCGTGTTGATCAGGAAATAGGACGTGATTGAATTGCCGACGGCCAGCCACGCAAGAGTAGGAGTCAGCAACGCCGCAGCTAGAAACATTGCTAGCTGAAAATTGCGATCCAGCAGCAGCAGGCTGCCCGACTGTTTCGGCTTGGCTACGGTGTTAATGAACATGTTTGCCTGTCCTCGGCACACCGGACGATGGGTTCGGGCATCCGGCTACAGACAAGCACGCCATTGTGCAAGGGTGCGAAACAGTGAATTTCGGTGTCGCTTCGGTGGTCTTTGCCCGTCGCTCGTCCGTCTTGAAATCGGAAGAATGTTGATCTCGCGTTGAAACAGGCTATGCCGCCGCCAACCGTTTAGAGCGCGTCCCGCATTGCCGAAGCAATGCTGATGAGCAGGAGTTCCAGCGTTTCCATTATGAGCAAACGAGCACTTATCTGCGGCATTTCCGGTCAGGATGGCGCGTATCTGGCGAAATTGCTGGTCGAGAACGGTTATGAGGTGTTCGGCACCTCGCGCGATGCCGAGCGATCGGAATTTTCCAATCTCGCAAAATTGGGCGTGAAAGATCAAGTAACACTGCGATCAATGTCTCTGGCTGATTTTCGCAGCGTGCTTTCGACTGTTGCGGCTGTCGAGCCAGACGAGATCTACAACCTTGCCGGCCAAAGCTCGGTTGGATTGTCTTTCGAACAGCCGGTCGAGACGATGGAAAGCATCAGTCTCGGGGTTCTTAACCTGCTTGAGGTTATTCGTTTTACTGGCGGCAGGGCGCGCCTCTATAATGCCGGATCAAGCGAGTGTTTTGGCGATACTGGCGAAGTGCCGGCCAATGAAGAAACACCGTTTCGCCCACGCAGCCCATATGCTGTGGCCAAATCTGCCGCGCATTGGGCGGTCGCCAATTACCGCGAAGCGTACGGGATTTACGCCTGCAATGGCATTCTGTTCAATCACGAAAGCCCGCTCAGGCCGGCACGTTTTGTAACGAGCAAAATCATCCAGTCCGCCGTGGCAATCAAGCAGGGGCGCTTGGAGAAACTATCGCTCGGCAATATCGACATTGCCCGCGATTGGGGCAGCGCCCGCGAATATGTCGAAGCGATGTGGAAGATGCTGCAGCAGGATCAGCCTGATGATTTTGTGATCGCCACCGGGCAGACCAGCACGCTGGCGGAGTTCCTCGCGGCGGCTTTTGACGCTGTCGAGCTGGATTGGCAGGATTATGTCGAGTTTAACAAAGCGTTCGCGCGCCCGTCAGACATCCGCTTTAGCGGAGCCGATCCGAGCAAGGCTGCGCGTGTTCTCGGCTGGTCGGCCCAGAGCAAAATGCGTGATGTTGTAAATGAAATGGTCGCCGCGGAATTTGAGCGGCACTCCAATCAATAGAAATTCCCATCTCTCCTCAAGGGACTGATAAATAATGCTTAAAGAGTTCATCAAGAAAGTTGGTATGGCCGTCGCGCCTGAGCTGACTCTGGAATTGTTGTCCGCCCGTTCGCAGGCGTTGATCATCAAAATCGAACGTGAGACTGGCATGCTTGCATCCTCTCACAAGTTTGTAGAAAAATATGGCCGCACCGTCTTGCGCGGTCCGTTCAAAGGGCTTCGCTATTCAGAGCGTGTCTCGAAAGAGCGCAATCAGGTGCACCGCCTGGTCGGCAGTTACGAAAACGAGCTGTATGATTGGTGTGAAGAGATCATTGCAGCAAAGTATCCAGTGCTGCTCGACATCGGCACGGCAGACGGGTTCTATGCCGTCGGTTTCGCGCAGCGCATGCCGGAAACGCAGGTTATCGGCTTTGATACTGACAAATGGGCCCGCGCCGCGACGCAGGAGCTCGTTGACGAAAACGGCGTAACCAATGTCGAAGTCAAATCGATGTGCTCGCCTGAATGGCTCAATCAGAATTTGCAGCCAAACACGCTGATTTTCTCTGATTGCGAGGGATATGAGATTGTGATGTTCAATCTCGATCTGGTCCCAGCATTAATTGATTGCGACATGGTGATCGAATTGCACGAACGTCCGTCGCCTGACGTTGAGGATGTGCTGCGCGCTCGTTTTGCAAAGACGCACGACATTCGCCTTGCCACATATCTTGACCACGACCCTGCTGATTTTCCCGAGCTAGAACTGCTTGAGGAATCGAAGCGCGCGACAGCGATCAGCGAAGGCCGCGGCGGTCCGCAAAACATCCTCTTTCTGACCAGACGCCCACAATCGTGACGGTGCGCGGCGAAGCCAAAACGTGAATTGATCGCCAATGCTGCGCTGGCTTACCCGCTCTCGATCCGATCCCGTTGGCAAGGGCGGGGTGTCGCCATTTGACACGTCGCATCTTGAAAGCGGTTTGGGCAAGCGCACAGCAAGCAGCGCGGCGACGACGCTCGTTTCGAGCGTGCTCACCTTCGCCATCCAGATTGCTCAGCTCGCGATCCTTTCGCGCTTGTTGACACCGGAAGATTTCGGTCTCGTCGGGATGGCTATCGTGGCAACCGGGTTTATTCGGCTGTTTGCGGATATCGGGCTGGCGACGGCGACGATGCAGCGCGATGAGATTGATCAGGCATTTGTCAGCGCGCTGTTTTATATCGATTTGATCGTTGCCACCGGCTTGATGCTGCTGTGTCTGGCAATCGCGCCGCTTTCTGCTTCAGTGTTCAGCGAACCGCGAGTTGCGGTGATTATCGGGGTGGTTGCCCTGACCTTTCCGCTTGTGGCTTTGCGGGGTCAACACCAAGCTCTTCTTGCTCGCCGAATGTTTTATGTGCGCATCAACATTACGAGACTGGCGTCCAGCATTCTCGCGGCGCTTGCCGCCACCCTCAGCGCATGGTGGTTTGAACTGGGCTATTGGTCGATCGTCATCGGTATTGTCGTTGGCGATGTTTCGCTGGTCTTGTTCAGCTGGATCGCATCGCCTTGGATGCCTTCGAGGCCCGGATCACTCGCGGCAGGGAAATCGGCTCTCGGATTTGGCCTCAATTTGCTGGGGGCAAACATTGCGGGGTGGCTCTGGAAACAAGCTGACCGCGCCTTTATCGGCTGGCGATGGGATGCGAGCGAGCTGGGGTATTACACGCGGGCCTATTCGGTCCTGATGGTGCCGCTAAACCTCGTTAGCGGCCCGATCGGGAGCGCGGTTATTCCGGCCTTATCCCGGCTTCAGAACAAACCGGCGGAATGGACGGCATTGATGCTGACAGCCGCGCGGGCGATGGCGTTCTTTTCGGGCTTGCTTACTCTCGGACTGGCGTTGAACGCGCACTACATCATCCTCCTGCTGCTCGGCCCCGACTGGTCATACAGTGAGACTATCTTTTCGCTTCTGGCTTTGTCCTTGTTCCCGAGCTTTATCTGGGAGCATTCTCGGTTTGTATTCATATCGCGCGGGCGGACCGACGTGATGCGAAACTATGCTGTGGGTGCGGCGATCGTTCACGTTGCGGCGTTTGCGATCGGCGTTTCTTGGGGCGCGGTTGGTGTCGCGATCTCGCTGGCCATTGCTTCGGCTTTGGTAACGCCGGTTTTGTTGGTCGTTGCGGCGCGGGTTTCGGAATGCTCTGTCTGGACGCTCACCATTCAGTCCGTGCCTTCGCTTATTGCAATGCTTGCAGTTTGGGGACTGGCGTGGCTTGCCGCTCCAATGTTCTCAGAAGACGCGGGCTTATGGGAGACGTGTATCAAGAGTGCGGCCATTGTGCTGGCCTATTGCGGAGTGCATTTAATCGCTTTGCCCTTCTTCGAAGGTTGGCGGAGTGACATTCGCCGAGTATGGGCCTTTGCGATCAAGCATATGCAAAAGGGCGCGAGCGATGAAGCCGCATAACAATTCGGCAATGCGCGTCGTTCTGCTCGGCTATATGCACGGCCGCGGTGGAATTCAGACGCACACACGTTTTCTTGCAGAAGGCCTGCGTGAGCGCGGCCATGAAGTAACAATTGTTTCGCCGGCACCCATGCGCTCTCACGGCCATGAGGATACCACCGAGGGTGTCCACATTTATAACGGATTGGCAGATCTTGTTCGCATTGTTCGCGGTGCTGAACCCGATGTGGCTGTGGCAACAGGAACAGGTTGGGCATCGATGCTTGGCGTGCTCGCCGCAGGCCGTTCCTGCAAAAAGGTCTTTTTCGAAGTCATGAGCGGCGCCCGGCCCGCTGCATTTGACCCGCGTGTTCTTTCACGATTCGGTTTTGATGCGATTGTGGGGCAGGGTTCACCTGTAACGCGGCGCTTTATGAAAGAGTTCAGTTGGCGCGGGCCAAGCGAGACGATCCCGGCTTTGCCAGAGCCGCTTGAGCGCCAGTTTACAATCCCTGCTCGGAAACTGAGATCCGTAAAAAAGGGAGTCCGCTTCGCCTATTTCGGCCGCTTTGGTCCTGCGAAGAATGTGCGGCTTCTGATCGAACGTTTCGAAGACTATGCCGGATCGAAGGGGACGCTCGACATTTGGGGCGGTGGGAGCGATGCCGACGAGCTCGCCAAACTGATCAAAGACAGCGGTCTGGCCGATCGGATCACAATGAAAGGCCGCTATCCCGAAGGGCAGGCCTATATCGGCTTGCTGCAGGATTACGATCTGATGCTTCTGCCGACGGTTGCAGAAGAAGGAGCGCCGCTTGTCTTGCTAGAGGCGATGGCTTGCGGTTTGCCGTTTGTTGCAAACGGCATGGGCGGCATACCGGACTATACCAATCCCGACAGTATCATCACTGAAAATGGCGATATTACGGACTTCATTCCGTCCGTTGTAAAAATGGTTGAGCGGCTGGAAAGTGCGGACGTTGATCTGGCGCGCTTGCAAAAGCACTACGCTGACCATTTCAGCTTTGTCAGGCTCGTAGATCGCTGGGAGGCTTTCTTACTCACTCTCGCGAAGCCCGAATGATGGACACAAAGTTGGAAAGTCTCGTCGCAAAGGCTACAGCTCGGGTGAGCAGAGTAAAGCGCACCTGATGGATACGTCCCTTGCAATTCTGATACTGATCGGCGTTTCGCTGGCGGTTGTAGCAATTCGAAACGGCAGAAATGCCGATATTTTTACATTCCCATTTCTGTTCCCTGCAGTGACGTTGGCCTTTGTGCTGGTCGAATTTTCCGACTTCATGCTCAATGCCGGCATTCTCTTTGAGATTTATAGAGATACGGGCACTGTAACGATTGCCCTGTTTATGATCGCCAGCTGCGCGATTTTGGGCCTTTCGGGATACGCGTTGGGCGCGCGCGGTACGGTAAAAATGCGCACGGCACCAAGCGGTCTGCAACCACCGAGCGAACGTGATATTCGGTACATGCACATCGCATCGATTGTGCTTGGTGCAATGTCATTCGCCGCATTCCTAGCTTTGGCCAGCTTGAGCGGCGGGGTCGAAGCCTATGTCTTCTATTCGGGATCTTACTCTCTCGAATGGCGAGGCCTGCCAGTCTATCTGATTTTTGTCGTACGGCTTGTCTACGCATCGATCGTGATTCAGCTGTGGCTTTGGGTCCGCACGAAGCGGCAGCGTCATCTGCGCTGGGCCGCACTTTTTGCACTGATCCCGTTGATCAATATCATCTTTATTTTCCGTCGATCGGAAGTGATCAAGCTAGGGGTGTTTTTCGGCTATTTCCTGACAAATTATCGCTACATTTCTATCGGGCGAGTTCCTGCATTTTTGGGGCTGGTCGGCATGTATGGCGTGTTCAAAATCTTCCCATTCCTGCGGAATGAGGCCGGCAAGCAGTTAGAGATGAACGAGCTTATCGACAAAGCACTGGATCGAAAGACATACGAAGACACCGAAATCGCCTCTGGCTTGTTCAGAATCTATCATTCGATGGAGACCGGGTTTTTCGAGTATGGAGCAGTCTTCTACAATGCTGTAATTGGACAGTTTGTCCCCGCTGGACTGGTCGGAACCTCGATTAAGTCGATGCTGATGCTTCCCATGATTGAGTACACCGACAGCAGTTTTTCTGCTTATCGTTTCTACCTTTCTCCGATGGGTTTTGCGCAGGCTTATCAGCAATTCTGGCTCTTTGGCGGCGTGATTTTCTTCGCTTTGGGGTTCTTTATGGCGCGGCTGGAAAGTCGCCGTTTCGACAATCGGCGCATCGAAATCTTTCTTGTTCTCATGATCCCGTCTGCAGTCTTTACGGTATCTGCCGATCTGGCCTTGTTCATGCCGCAAATGATCACTTGGCTGATCGTTACACTGATTTGCGTTCCAAAGGTTCTGGGCTCGCCCAAGGCATCTTTGGCGCAGCAACGCAGCTTGGTTCACCAAGGCCGCTGAACAATGAAAGTAACTGTCCTCCAACCCGGCGCGCGACACGGCTATCTACAATCGCGATTCTTGCACCGCGCAGATATGCTGCAGAGGATCTACACTGATTTTGCGATGGCCGATCATGCCGTATCCAAAGCGCTGGCCAAGTTCACACCTAAGCAATCGCTCCGTGCCAAACTTTCACGCCGCACCATCGCCGAAATCCCTCAATCGAAGATTTCACTGTTCACCAAGGCGGCGCGTCAGAACCGCATCGGCCGACCAGATCCGTGGCCAGTATCTGCGAAAGATCTGGCCGAGACCGATGTCTACTTCACGCAATATTACTCGGGCGGACATGGCTTGAGAGAGCGAGCCAAGAGCGGATCGAAAATCGTCTCTGATGTTTTCACCGTCCCCTCGACTCACAAGATTGTGAATGCTGAATGCGAACGCTTTCCCGAATGGGGTGAGAGGGCTTGGGATGACGCATTGAATGCTCAGTACGAACGCTTCACTCTTGATATGCTTGAGGATTGCGATGGACTTTTTTGTCCAGCGCAATCCGTGATTGATGATGTCGGCGGCTACGGAAGCCAATATCGCGAAAAGTGCATGCTTGTTCCTTACGGATCGAGCCTTTCATTTCCCTCTAAAGTCTTGCCAACGCCGCGCCGGGTCCTGTTCGCTGGTACGATTACGCTGCGCAAGGGCCCGCAATATGTGAAGCAAGCGGCGGACTTGCTGGCCAAAGCTGGCTTCACATTCGTGTTTGCTGGCGGCATCAGCGATACTGCCGCTGCGCAGCTTGAGGGGGATAATATCGAACTGCTCGGGCATGTTTCCAAAGAACAAATGGCCACGGAGTATTCGCGTGCGGATGTGTTTGTGCTTCCTTCGCTGGCAGAAGGTTCTGCTGGCGTGGTACTCGAGGCGATGAGCGCAGGGCTGCCCGTTGTGGCCACTAGAAAGGCCGGCGTCGATTTTGCAGATGGAGAAGCGGGAATCTATGTGCCGGAATGCGATGGGGGTGCCATTGCTGCTGCTCTTGAGAAGATTTGCAATGACCGTGACCGTCGCAGCATGATGTCGAATGCCGCCCTTGAGCGTGCAGGCGAGTACGACAACGCAGCGTGGGAACAATGCTTTGTCGATTCAATCAAGCGCGTTCATGCCGGATTGGTGGTGGCCTGATGAACGCGATACTCGACTGGAAAGTGATTTTGCGTGGTTGGTTTTACCGGCTCTTGTCCGGCATCTGGTTCAAAAGGCTAGGGCAACGTCCTCGAATTGCTGGCAAGCAACGCTTTTATAGGCCCTTGATGAAAATCTCGATTGGTGATGATGCAATGTTGGGCGACAATCTGTTCTGGCAGGTCGCACGCAGCAGCGAAGTAAAAATTGGTGATCGCTTTAGCCTAAACGCCAATGGCCTGGTGGTGATCAGTTCTGGTCTCACCATCGGCGATAATGTCGCGATTGGAGAAATGGTGTCGCTGCGCGATTCAGAGCATAAGTTTCATCCCGATCACGGCGTTCGCGGGCAGGGTTTCAGCACTGCACCGATCGTAATCGAGGACAATTGCTGGATTGGCAGAGGAGCCTATATCGGGCCGGGTTCGCACATTCGGCGAGGGTCTATCGTCGCAGCCCACTCAGTGGTGCGCGGCGAATTCCCTGCAGGAAGCCTGATTGCCGGGGCGCCTGCCAAGACCAAAAGGTCTCTTCTGAGCGAAAGCGGCACTCCATCATGAAGATCGCGATCCTCTTTGACCGCTTCGGCCCCTATCATATTGCCCGCATCAAAGGGGCGATGGAGCATGCAGAAATGCTGGCGGTTGAAGGCGCGCCGCACCGCGCGGTCTATGATTGGGTGCCACCTGAATTGCCTGAGGGGTTGGCCTATGCCGCGCTAACCAAGGTTTCTGGCGAGGAAACGGATGCCGCGCTGATTGAGCGGCGGCTGGATGAATTGGTTGCGCCATTCAAGCCCGATGTTCTGGCGCTGGCAGGCTGGTCAAACATGATCACGCTTACGGCTCTGCGATGGTGCGCCCGGAAAGGCATTCCAGCGGTGTGCATGACGGAAACCAACGATTGGGATTTTGAACGCAAATGGCTTGCCGAACGGGTCAAGAAGGGCATTGTCGCCCACTACAGCGCGGGCCTCGCGACGAACGATAGCCAGGTGAATTATCTCGCCGGATTGGGCGTCAGGCGCGACGCGATTTTCCGCGGCTACAATGCGATCGACAACGCGTTTTTCCGCGCTGAGGCTGAAAAATGGCGGTCGCAGCCCGGCTTGCCGCCTGAAATCGCCGGTGCTGTGCCGGATGGCGCACGGGGCCAATACTTCCTCGCATCCAACCGTTTTATTCCCAAAAAGAATTTGGCGCGTTTGCTGGATGCCTGTGCTGCGTTCCGTTCCGAAAGGAGCGATGATCCAGCCGATTGGCCGCTCGTGCTATTGGGGGACGGTGATTTACGCGGCGAGATCGAAGCCCAGATCAAAGCTTTGGACTTGTCTGCGCATGTGCATCTGCCGGGTTTCCTGCAGGTTGATGCTTTGCCGCGATATTATGCAACCGCCGGTGCATTCGTCCATGCCAGCACAACCGAGCAATGGGGGCTGGTGGTAAATGAAGCGATGGCGTCCCGTCTGCCTGTGGCCGTCTCTGATCGCTGCGGATCGACGCATTTCCTGATCGAAGACGGTGTAACCGGGTATTCGTTTGATCCGTTCAAAACAGATGAGATTACCCGTGCGCTGAATGAGCTTGCCGCACTGCCCGCTGACACCCCGCTGCTTGATGCAGCCGATGCCAAGGTCGACGAAGTCAGTCCGGCTAAATTTGGTGCAGGCCTCGCAAATGCGGCGCAGGCCGCCGTTGCATCGCCAGCAAAGCCGGGTGCAATTGATCGATTCGTGCTCGAATTGGCGATTGCCCGCGCCGCTCGCAACGAAAGAGCGTAGCTCTTGATGCGCAAAGAAGAGCCGCTTTCGCTGGGTATCGTAACAGGTTCAATGTCCCGCAATGCTGGGGGGTTGTTTAACTCGGTTCGCAAATCGGCACTGAACCTCGCGGAGATCGGTGCCGATGTCAGTGTCTACGCGCTTGAGGATGAGCATAGCGCGGCTGACTATGCTGAATGGGCGCCGCTGCAGCCAAAGGTTCTGCCTGTGCGGCTCGGCGGGCTTTTTCCCTATGCACCAGCGCTTCCGCAACGGCTCGACCACGCGAAGCACGATGTCCTGCATCTGCACGGGATTTGGCAGCTCAATTCGCGCGCGGTGAACAATTGGAAACGCCAAACTGGCCGCCCAGTTATGATCTCCCCGCGAGGCATGCTGGATCCATGGGCGCTATCCAACTCGGCTTGGAAAAAGAAGCTGGTCGGCGCATGGTTTGAGAACCGCAATCTGGGTGAAGCGGACTGCATGCATGCGCTTAACGCTTCAGAGGCAGCGTCGATGCGGGCATTTGGCCTGACCGGCCCAATTGCGACTATTCCTAACGCCACCGATCTTCCTGAAATTGGCGAACGCATGCCGCGTAGCGGCAAAAAGACATTGTTGTTCCTAGGGCGGGTCCATCCGAAGAAGGGACTTTCTGAGCTGATCGATGCTTGGGCCGCTGCCTGCAAGATGCGCCCAGAGCTTACTGATGAATGGTCGCTGGCAATCGCTGGATGGGATGATGGTGGGCATCTCGCGCCGCTCCGACAAAGCATTGCAGAGCAAGGCGTGGCGGATAGCATCTCCATTCTCGGCCCGGCCTTTGGCAATGAAAAAGACAAACTGCTTCGCGATGCGGATGCATTTGTTTTGCCGTCATATTCCGAAGGCTTGCCAATGTCGGTGCTGGAGGCATGGGCTTACCGTTTGCCGGTTTTGATGACCGATGCCTGCAACCTGCCCGAAGGGTTCGCCGAGAATGCCGCGCTACAGATAACAACCGACCCGGAAGAGCTGTCTCAAAGCCTTGTATCGGGCCTGCTCGACAGGGATATTTCCGTTCTTGGGGAAAATGGACGTCGGCTCGTCCAAGACAGGTTCAGTTGGCGCCATGTCGCCCAAGAGCATTTGGCGGTGTACGATTGGCTCCTGGACAGAGGACCGCTCCCGGCTTGCGTTCAGATGCAAGGAGCCTAAACCGGCACACCGCGATGACGACCGATATTACCACGAACCGAACCGCTCAGAAATGGAGCCGACGCGCGCAGATCGGGCGCGTGCTTTGGCTGTTTGCGACGCCATTTTTCCGGCTAAGCCCTCGCCCATTATGGGGTTGGCGGCGCATGCTGTTGCGGATGTTCGGGGCGAAGATTGGCGATAACGCCCACATTTATCCAAGCACTCGCATCACAATCCCCTGGAATTTGGATGTTGGACCGCAGGCCGCGGTTGGTGATCATGCGATCCTCTATGCGCTCGGCCCAATCCGAATTGGAGCGCGCGCCACAATCTCACAATATGCGCACCTGTGCGCGGGAACGCATGACTGGCGTGATCCGGCCATGCCATTGATCAAGACACCGCTGGTTGTTGAGGATGATGCATGGGTATGCGCGGATGCGTTCGTTGGCCCCGGAGTGACGATCGGCCAAAAGGCAATACTCGGAGCAAGAGCAGTGGCCATGAATGATGTTGCGCCGGATACGATTGTCGGCGGCAATCCCGCCCGAGAAATCGGCAAGCGCGAAGGCTAGGTTACCTCGCAATCTTATGCGCGTTGCCTTAACGGAAATTGGGGGTGGGCAAGCAGCAGACTTGCCTCTAATGCAACGCCGAAATGATGCAGCGCAGCAAAACCACTCTCCCTGTAACCGTTGCGGTTCCAGTGAAGAACGAAGAGGCCAATCTGGCTCGCTGTCTTGAGCGGCTGGACCGCTTTGCTGAAATCGTTGTGATCGATAGTGGATCGACCGACCGGACATGCGAGATCGCAGCCGAATATGGCGCGCGCGTGGTCGATTTCCGCTGGGACGGCAAATACCCGAAGAAGCGCAATTGGTTCCTGATGAACGAACCGCCCAAGCAGGATTGGGTGCTTTTTCTGGATGCTGATGAGTTTCTCGACGATGCGTTTTGCGATGAAGTCGATGCGGCAATCGCCAAGGATGACAAAGACGCCTATTGGCTCGCATATGACAATTACTTCCTTGATCGCCCGTTGAAGCACGGAATTGCTCAGCGTAAGCTCGCGCTGTTTCGCGTTGGCAAGGCGATGTATGAAAAGATCGACGAGGATGGCTGGAGCCAGCTCGACATGGAAATCCACGAGCACCCGATTGTCGAGGGTGAGGTCGGAGAGATTTCCGCACCAATCGATCACCGCGATTATAAGGGCCTCGGCCACTTCATTCAGAAACACCGTGACTATGCCCAGTGGGAAGCGCGCCGCTTTGTCAAAATGCAGAATGACACGGCCGTTTGGGAACGGATGACTGGGCGTCAAAAGCTCAAATATCGCAACCTCACAAAGTGGTGGTTTCCGTATTTCTATTTCCTCACAACTTACATTGCGAAACTCGGCATTCTCGACGGATCGCAAGGCTTCCACTATGCGGCCTATAAGGCATGGTATTTCAAAACCATTCGATTGATGATTCAGGAACAGGCCGCTGCGGCGGACCGGACCTGATCGACTGACAGGAGCACACATTGGCTCGAATTTATGAAAGCCGGAAACGAATTCTGGTAACCGGCGGCGCGGGCTTTCTGGGCTCGCATTTGATTGACCGTTTGATCGCGCAAGGACACGAAGTCCTCTGCGTCGATAACCTTTTCACCGGGACAAAGCGCAATATCGATCATCTGCATGATGAGCCGCGCTTTGAATTCATGCGCCACGATGTGACGCAGCCATTGGTCGTCGAAGTGGATGAGATCTACAATCTCGCCTGTCCGGCATCGCCGATCCATTATCAGCACGATCCGGTTCAGACGACCAAGACAAGCGTCCACGGCGCGATCAACATGCTTGGTCTGGCCAAGCGTCTGAAGTGCAAGATCTTCCAGGCATCGACCAGCGAAGTCTATGGCGATCCGCATATCCACCCTCAGACCGAGGATTACTGGGGCAACGTCAATCCGATTGGCGAGCGTTCTTGCTATGACGAAGGCAAACGCTGCGCGGAGACACTGTTCTTTGACTATCACCGCCAGCACGATCTGCAGATCAAGGTTGCACGTATCTTCAACACCTATGGCCCGCGCATGCATCATGCCGATGGGCGCGTGGTTTCGAACTTTATCGTTCAGGCGCTGCAGGGCGAAGATATCACGATCTACGGCGATGGTTCGCAAACCCGTTCGTTCTGTTTCGCAGACGATCTGGTTGAAGGCTTCCTGCGCCTGATGGACACCGATCCGAGCGTTACCGGCCCGATCAATCTGGGCAATCCCGGCGAATTCACGATCAAGGAACTGGCCGAGAAAGTCATCGACATGACGAACTCGAAATCCAAGCTCACCTTCCTTGATCTGCCATCAGATGACCCGAAACAGCGGCGGCCTGATATTGCCAAGGCCAAGGAAATCCTCGATTGGGAGCCGCAAATCCAGCTTGAAGAAGGGCTCGCCAAGACGATTGCCTATTTTGAAAAGCGACTACCGGAAATCATGGGCCGCTAAACAGCGACCATTAAAGGAACCGATGACATGAAGATTGCAATGGTTGGCTCGGGCTATGTGGGCCTCGTCTCTGGAGCATGTTTTGCCGATTTTGGTCACGATGTGGTTTGCATCGATAAAGATCAAAGCAAGATCGATCGTCTGCATGACGGGATTATGCCCATCTATGAGCCGGGCCTCGACACGCTGGTTGAAAGCAATGTGAAGGCAGGACGCCTGTCATTCACCACGTCGCTTGCCGAAGGGATCAAGGATGCATCTGCCATCTTTATCGCGGTTGGCACACCAAGCCGCCGCGGTGATGGGCACGCTGACCTTTCCTTCGTCTATGCTGTTGCCAAAGAAGTCGGCGAAAGTCTGGCGAATGATGCGGTTGTTGTGACCAAATCGACCGTTCCTGTTGGCACAGGCGATGAGGTTGAGCGGATCATTGCTGAAACCGGCACCAAGCATCAGGTCGCCGTCGTATCGAACCCTGAATTCCTGCGCGAAGGCGCAGCGATTGACGATTTCAAGCACCCAGACCGGATTGTGATCGGTGCAGAGAGCGAATTTGGCGAAACCGTGATGCGCGAAGTGTATCGCCCGCTGTTCCTCAACGAATCGCCGATCCTGTTCACCAGCCGCCGCACTAGCGAGCTGATCAAATACGCAGCCAACGCCTTTCTCGCGACCAAGATCACTTTCATCAACGAAATGGCTGATCTGTGCGAGAAAGTCGGCGCGAATGTTCAGGACGTGAGCCGCGGTATCGGCATGGATGGCCGTATCGGCGCGAAATTCCTCCACGCGGGCCCGGGCTATGGCGGATCGTGCTTCCCGAAAGATACGCTTGCGCTGCTCAAGACTGCCGAGGACTATGACAGCCCGACGCGGATCATCGAAGCAGTCGTCAACGTCAATGAAAGCCGTAAGCGTGCGATGGGCCGCAAGGTTCTTGATGCGCTGGGCGGTGCAGAAAAGGCGCGCGGCAAAAAAGCGGCGCTGCTTGGCCTGACGTTCAAACCGAACACGGATGATATGCGCGACAGCCCGGCGATTGCCGTGGCGCAGACGCTGACTGATGCCGGCGTCGAGGTTGCCGCCTATGATCCGGAAGGCATGGAGCTGGCTCAGCCGCTGATGCCTGACGTCACGATGTGCGGCGATCCATACGAAGCGATCAAGGGTGCCGACGCAACTGTTATCGTGACCGAGTGGGACGCATTCCGCGCGCTTGATCTTGCGAAAGTCAAAGCGACTGCGAAGGCACCTGTGCTTGTCGACTTGCGCAATATCTACACCCCTGATGATGTACGGGCCGCAGGCTTCGAATATTCGTCAGTCGGCCGGGCCTGATCGGGGCGGCGCGAGCAAATAGCGCCAGTTTGGCATGAAAATATCCGTCGTCACCGCAGTCTACAACCGCGCGGGCACGCTCCGCGCGGCCATCGATAGCGTGCAGGCGCAAACCTACCCGAATATCGAGCATGTCATTCAGGACGGCGGATCGAGCGATGGGACGTTGGATGTGGCTCGAGAAGCTGCGACCAGCTCCACCGTTATCGTTTCGGAGCGGGATGACGGAATCTACGACGCGATCAATCGCGGCATTTCCAATGCCACGGGCGATGCGATCGGATTGATGCATTCCGACGACTTTTTTGCGGGTCCGCATGTGATCGACAAAATCGCCGCCGCGCTCGCTGATCCCGCAATCGACGGGGTTTACGGCGATTTGCAATATGTCGCTGCAGATGCCCCCGAGCGGGTGATCCGCCATTGGAAATCAGGCGAATACAGCGCGGCAAAATTGCGCCAAGGCTGGATGCCACCGCATCCCACGCTCTATCTGCGACGCGAAGTGTTTGACCGTCTGGGTCTATATGATACCGGCCTGCAGATTGCTGCGGATTACGACGCGATGCTGCGCTATTTGGTGAAAGGCGGGGTCAAGCTCGCTTATATCCCCGAAGTGCTCGTCAAAATGCGGGTTGGTGGGGAAAGCAATCGATCGCTGGAGCGCATCGTGCAAAAAAGCCGCGAAGATCTGACAGCCATTCGGAGAAATGGCGTCGGAGGAGTGGGTGTGCTGATCCAGAAAAACCTGCGTAAAGTGGGACAGTTCTTTGTGAAGGATACATCGGGACAATGACGAAAACCGCACTCATCACCGGCATCACCGGTCAGGATGGCTCTTATCTGGCAGAATTCCTGCTCGAAAAGGGATATGAAGTGCACGGTATCAAGCGCCGTGCGTCGCTGTTCAACACGCAGCGCATCGATCACATTTATCAGGACCCGCATGAGCAGGGCCGCCGGATGAAATTGCACTACGGCGATCTGACCGACACATCGAACCTGACCCGGATTATCAAAGAGGTCGAGCCGGACGAGGTCTATAACCTCGCCGCGCAGAGCCATGTTGCGGTAAGTTTCGAGGCTCCCGAGTACACCGCGGATGTCGATGGTATCGGCACATTGCGGATGCTGGAGGCGATCCGGTTCCTAGGGCTTGAGAAAAAGACCAAGTTCTATCAGGCGTCCACGTCCGAATTGTACGGTTTGGTGCAGGAAACCCCGCAGAAAGAAACAACGCCGTTCTATCCGCGCTCGCCCTATGCTGTGGCAAAGCTGTACTCCTACTGGATCACAGTGAATTACCGCGAAGCGTACGGCATGTATGCCTGCAACGGCATCCTCTTCAATCATGAAAGCCCGCGCCGTGGCGAAACCTTTGTGACGCGGAAAATCACGCGCGGCCTCGCAAATATCGCACAGGGCCTCGAACCATGCCTGCATATGGGCAACATCGATGCGCTGCGCGACTGGGGCCACGCGAAAGACTATGTCCGCATGCAGTGGATGATGCTGCAGCAGGACGTGGCCGATGACTTCGTTATCGCGACGGGCAAGCAATATACGGTGCGAGAATTCATCACTTGGTCGGCCAATGAACTTGGCATTTCGCTCGAATTTAGCGGCGAAGGTGTCGATGAGATTGCCACTGTCGCAGCGATTGAGGGTGACAAAGCGCCTGCTTTGAAAGTCGGCGATGTGATTGTTCGGATTGACCCGCGCTATTTCCGTCCTGCTGAAGTCGAGACGTTGCTGGGAGACCCTACCAAAGCCCGCGAAAAGCTTGGCTGGGAGCCTGAAATCACTGCGCGTGAAATGTGCGAAGAGATGGTCGCGTCGGACCTCAAGGAAGCCCAGCGTCACGCTTTGCTGGCCAAGCATGGGTTCGAACTTCCTGTAAGCATCGAGAACTGAATTCAGCTAGACCAAGCCCATGAGCCATCAGGCAACATCCCGGCACGGCACAAACCGGCCAAGCGCTGAAGCGGTCCATGTTATCGTTTGGCTTGCGCTGTTCGCTGGCCTGGTGACATTCCTCGGCGGAAGCTCGCGTTTCGATGCGGTCCAGGCCGCTGCGTTGAGACCGCTGGCTGCGTTGTTCCTGATCCCTGCGCTGTACTGGTATTCAAAACAGAAATTGGATGCAGCGCGCGCGCCGATGGTGCTTCTGGGGCTTACGGCGCTCTGGACTGCGATCCAGTTGATACCGCTTCCCCCGTCGATCTGGCATTTATTGCCCGGACGCGCGGCCATTGTTGAGCTTGATGCGTTGCACGGCCTTGAAGCGACCTGGAGGCCCATATCGTTTGTGCCAATGCGCGGCTGGAATGCGCTTATGGGCATGATCGTGCCGGTTTCCGCCGGATTGCTTGCCGTGGCGCTGCGGCCGCGATTGCGCACCTTGTTTTTGGTCATTGTCGGCATCGGTGTGGTGGATGCGCTGCTCGGTTTGTTGCAAATTATCGGCGACCCGCAGGGGCCGCTCTACTTCTACACCTTTACTAATGGCGGAGCGCCTGTCGGCATTTTTGCCAATGAGAACCATTCCGGGGTGTTTTCGGCGATCACACTTTTGGTGATCGCGCGTATTGGTTTGAGCGCGCGTAAGCCGGATCGCGCCAGTGTTCTCAACATAGCCCTTGCCATCGCGTTCTTGCTTGTCACGCTCGCAGTCTTGGTCAGCGGCTCTCGCGCGGCATTTGGCCTTGGCGCTGCAGCCTATGCTGCGACCGCCTTAATGGCTTGGCTCTGGCTTAAGCGCCCGGAACTGGTTGGCCAAACATCGGGGCCAGCCGCCATGATCGTTCGCTATCCCCGCGCAAGCATTATTGTCGGGTTGGCGGTGGCGGCTGGATTGCTGTTTGGCCTGATGCAGTTCGAACGCGCTCCGGGTGTCGTCGACGCCTTGAACCAGAATGCCTTTGAAGATTTGCGTTGGCGTATCGGATATATTCTTGGGAGCATGATCTCTACCCATTGGCTGTTTGGAACGGGTTTCGGATCATGGGATGCCGTCTACCAGATTTACGAGCCGACGACGTTTATGGGCCCTGCCTATGTGAATCAGGCGCACAATGACTGGGCACAGCTCATCATCGAAGGCGGCGTACCGGCTGTATTGCTGCTGCTCGCACTGGGGCGGTGGATCGCGTCCAGAATCCGGCGATTGTTTGCAAAGCGGCCATCCGCACTGGCTCGCTGTGTGTTCTGGCTTTCCATTCTTGCGATTGCAGCGGCGGCTTCTCTCGTCGATTATCCGCTTCGGACACCAATTTTCCAATTGGTCGCGATCTGGCTGGTTATTGCGTTGGCTTTCGATGCACGTGACAACAAGGTGTCGTCGCTCCCAAATTAAAGTGATTTTACCGCCAAAACTGTTGGACACGTCGCAAAATGCAGTATGGCAATAGCGACACTCGATGAGGGCCGTGATGAATTTGACAAGAATGCACCTACTGATTGCTGCAGCGGCTCTTATGCTAGGCGGCTGCGCCAGCGTGGATCGCACCTTTGGCGTCGCGCCAGATATTGAGGTGGCGGACCTTACAGAACTGCCTGCACCAACCGCACAGCAAATCTATCGACTAGGCCCTCAAGAAGTGGTCGATATTGCCGTAGTGGGCGCTGAGACATTGAGCGGGACATTCCTCACTGATGCTCAAGGCAACATCGAGTATCCTTTGTTGGGCTTGGTTCCAGTTGCCGGAATGTCACCGACCGAAGCGTCACGTATGATCGCAGACGGTTTGCGCGGTGATTATTTGCGCAACCCGCAAGTCCGGGTAATCCCGAAAGACCTCCCGTCATCTTCGATTTCGATAGGTGGAGAAGTTGTTAGACCCGGCAACTATGCCGCGCTGGGCAATGTCACTCTGCTTCGCGCGGTCAATCAGGCTGGCGGTTTAGACGAATATGCGAAACATGATGACGTCCTGATCATGCGAACAGTCGAAGGCCAGAACTATATCGGCGTATACAATATCGCCGCAATTCAACGCGGAAATTACGCTGACCCCAAACTGTATGCTGATGACGTGGTGATGGTCGGCGATTCTCCCAATCGGCGAAGGATTGACCGAATCATCGCGATTACCGCGCCTGTCATTTCATCGACAGCCGTCATCCTCAATCAGCTCATCCGGTAAAGAACCTTATGTCCGACAATCAGATTTCCGACGCAGGCGCATCTCAGAACGCCGGATATGTTGAGCAGGCGAGCGATCGCTTCCACCTTGATCTCGAGCGTTACTGGGTTGAGGCACGGGCGGTAAAATTCTGGATTGCGGGCATTATTGCGCTCGCGGTCTTGGCGGGCGTTGTCGCCACAATGCTCTCGACCGAATTGTTTCGCGCGAGCGCACGGATCGAAATCCAGCAAGAAGTTGATAATACGACCGGTGTTGATCCGTTGGACCGCCGGTCGCGCGGATCCGAGTTGACCTATCTCAACACCCAGTATGAGCTACTCGAATCGCGCTTTATGGCGACGCGGGTGATTGAGGCCGGTAATCTGAGCCGCGACGAAGAATTTCTGGACGCGTTCAACCTCCAAAACGCGCAGGAGATTTCTGATCGTCGGCTGACCGGGTTGCTGATCTCGAATGTCAGTATTTCGCCGATCATTCAGTCGAACCTTGTCGACATCCGTTTCTCCAGCTCGTCGCCTGCGGTTTCAGCCAAACTATCGAATCTTTGGGCACAGGAATTCATCGCCGCAAATTACGAAAAACGGTTCGGTGCGAATATTGAAGCACGCGAATATTTGAACACGCAAATCTCAGAATTGCGCGAAAAACTTGCCGATTCCGAAGCGGAATTGATCCAGTATGCGAATGCCAATGAAATCCTAATTCTGGAATCAACTGGCGGCGAAGCGGGCTCTGAAAGCGCGAGTCAGACGTTGATCGCCAACGATCTGGAGGCCCTCAACACTGCGCTTGCTGCTGCGGTTTCCAACAGGATTGAGGCACGTGCTGCTTCCCTGTCAAATGACTTCCCGAATGATGATCCCCGCGCTGAGTTGCGGAGCGATCTGATCAAGGCCGAGTCCGAATTGGCTCAACTCGAACAGAATTTTGGTCCGCGCTATCCAGAGTTGATCGAAAAGAAAACTCAGGTTGAATCGCTCCGCTCGGCTATTTCGCGTGAGACCTCTTCAGTGTTGCGGACTGCTGAAGTGCGCGAGCGCGATCTGCGCGCCAGGTTTGAAGCGGCCAAGTCCCGCTTTCTGAACCAGCAAGGACAGAGCATCAATTACGGTATTCTCAAACGCGAAGTCGATACGAACCGTGAGCTTTACGATGCGCTCTTGCAGCGGTTCAAAGGGCTTGAGGCATCAGGCGCTGGCCAAAACAATATTACGTTGATCGACAGCGCATCACCACCGAGTGCGCCTTATGCTCCATCACTCGCCAGCAATCTCCTAATTTCGCTGTTCGCTGCAGTGGTGGCCATTGCCGCATTGGTTTACCTCCGTGTGGCGCTTAGTCAGACCCTCAAAGATCCACAGGATATTACACGCCGTCTCGGTCTTCCTGTGCTTGGCACGATCCCGAGGATTCAGGGGGCCTCCATTGCGGATAGCCTGCTTGAGCGGTCTTCCGAGATCACGGAAGCTTACAAATCTGCGCGTACGAACCTTACCTTCCTCACTCCGGAAGGTGCGCCGAAATCGATTATGCTCACGTCTTCTGTACCGTCCGAAGGTAAGTCGATTTCGTCTTTCGCATTGGCTTCTAGCTTCGCCCAACTCGGCAAGAAAACCCTGCTCATTGATGCCGATTTGCGCAATTCGCGTATGGTCGATCTTGTCGGAGCCGCGGCTGCGGAAGGTGGAGGACTTACCTCTCTACTCACTGGCGCGAGCGACAGTGTGGGGTCCGAAACAGTCAAGGTCGAAGGGCATGACTTTGACTTCTTGCCGCATGGCCAGACACCGCCAAATCCTGTGGAATTGCTCGCAAGCCCTCGCTTCAAAGAGATTCTGACGCTTGCCAAAGGGCAATACGATCATGTGATCATCGATAGCGCGCCGATGCTCTCGCTCGCTGATGCGATTGAATTGTCGCGCGTCGTGGACGGCGTTGTTTATGTTGTCGAGTTCGATCGAATGAAACTGCGCGCTATCGAGAATGCGCTCGGCAGAATTCAAGCGACCGGTGCAAAGGTCTTTGGTGCGATTGTGACCAAGCTGGACGATAAGGGCGCGGCCTATGGTTATGGGTACGGCTATGGCTATGGCTACGGTTATGGCGCCACCGAAGAAAAGTAGGATTGCGGCAACTGCGCATCTGAAAGATCATTTGGACCGATTTGACCTGTGACGAAAATTGCTCCCAAACGCCTGGCAATCAGTGTCACGATCGGTCTTGCGCTGAGCATCATCGTTGCGCTTCAAACCCTTAGTATGCTTGCGACAAAAAGTTCGCCGGACGTCGCGTTTCAATTGTTCAGCGCAAACGCGGCGGCTTATGAGAATGCCGCTTTTGCGTCCTTTTCTGAGCAAGCCGCCCTCAATCCCAATGACCTTTCCGGTGCGGCACGATCTGCCCGATCATTGGCCGTTGAGGCGCTCAGGCGCGATCCGACCAGTGCCAAAGCGCTGGCGTTGCTCGCACTTTCTGAACCGGAAACGGAGCGTCACAAAGCAGCCATTGCCGCTTCACAGCTCAATCGGCGTGATCTGACTCTTCAAGGCCTTACCCTAGAAGCACGTTTGGCGAATGAGGAAACCAGTCAGGTTATCGAAACGCTGGATCAGATCTTGCGCGTGCACCCCGAATATTCGCGCGAGTTCTTCCCGGTATTGGGTCAAGCGTTGGAAAATCCGGCGGCCATTCCTGCCTTTGTGCGCTACCTTGATGGCTCATCACCGTGGCACGAATATTTCTTCACGAATTACGCCGTCGGACAAGCCAGCCTCCGTCCAAATCTGGCTACGATCCGGCTTGAACAACCTATCGGTGATGCAAATTTTGATCGCCGGCTCGTATCCCAGCTGGCGAAAGACGGCGAATTCGCCACAGCCCAGGCATTGTTCGATCATCTAAACAGCGCAAAAGGTGATGAGAAGAGCGGAACAGGCCAAGTTGGTTGGTCTTCTGATTTCCCGCCCTTTGACTGGAATTTCACAGATGAAAGCGGCTTTCGCGCACAGGCAAGTCTGGATGGCGAGTTGCTGGAAATCTTCGCTCGGCCAGGTAATGGCGGTGCGATTGCCGAACGGATTTTCGCGATGCCACAAACGCCATTCGAGTTGCGGCTCGAACAGAACGAGACAAATGCGAACCAAGCCGAAAACGTGCGGATCGAATTGAGTTGCCCGGGCCAGTCAGAACCATTTCTGACAGAGAGGCTTGCTCTGGGCAGAAACCAGATTGCCGTCGCTGAAGCTCCCGGTTGTGATCAGATGCGACTGGTGATCAACGCGCGTGCTTTTTCCGGTGAGGCAACGCTTCGTGCCCGGCTCAGCCAGATTGCGATCGTGGCGCGCTAAGCTCAGATTATCCGAGAGCGATGTCGGGCGCGTCTTCCTGCTTCATCCCGACAATGTGATAGCCACCATCGACGTGGTGGGTCTCTCCGGTGACGCCTGACGATAGGTCTGATAGGAAATAGAGGCCTGATCCGCCCACATCATCGATTGTGATGTTTCTGCGCAAAGGTGCGTTGAGTTCGTTCCATTTCAGGATGTAGCGGAAATCACCAATACCGCTGGCAGCCAGCGTTTTCACTGGCCCAGCGCTGATAGCATTGACGCGGATATTGCGCGGGCCGAGATCATTGGCGAGATATTTGACGCTGGTTTCCAAAGCCGCTTTTGCGACACCCATCACGTTGTAATGCGGAACAACCTTCTCCGCCCCGTAATATGTCAGCGTCAGGATGCTCCCGCCGCTTTCAGGCATCATCTCGGCCGCCCGCTTTGTCACCGCGACCAGCGAATAGGCAGAGATGTTCATGGTCATCAGGAAATTATCGAGGCTGGTATCAACATACTTGCCGCGCAGTTCGCTTTTGTCGGAAAAGCCAATGGCATGGACGACGAAATCAAGCGTATCCCAGCGCTCTTTGAGGGTATCGAACGCGCTATCCAGCGAATTCATGTCCGATACGTCGCATTCAAAACAGAAATCACTGCCGAGCTGCTCGGCAAGCGGCTTCACACGCTTTGCCAGTGCGTCTCCCTGATAGGAAAATGCGAGTTCGGCGCCATGTTCGGCAAGTTGCTTGGCAATGCCCCAGGCCAGCGATTTGTCATTGGCCAAGCCCATGATGAGACCACGTTTGCCGGCCATCAATTTTGCTACTGACTCGCTCATCCTGCATTCTCCTCAGATGTATCGCTGGCATTCTCTGGTTCAGCGAGCGCTGCATTCAATTCTGCGCCAATAACGAGGCCAAGCCCAACCAGCCAGAAAAAGAACAGCGCGATAATAATTCCGGCAAGGCTGCCATAGGTCAAATCATACGTAAAAAACTGGCGAAGTACGATTGGCAAAGCTGTTGTTACGCCGAGCCACCACATCGCTGTAAACAGAGCGCCGGGCCACTTCGGGTATTTGCGGGTCCGGTATTCGCCGGGCGTAAGCGTATAAAACAGCAGGTAAAGCGAAAACCCTAGGCCCAATGCCGGCACAATCCGCGAAAGACGCAAGGCGCCGATGAGCTCTGTCAATTGCGGCAGGCGAGCATCGATCACCTGCTGCGCTGTTCCAATGGCGACTTGCGCAAACAGGCTCACCATAAGCAGCACGACCGCGCCCAATATGAGGCCTGCGGAGAACAGCCTATACTTCCAGAATGCATGGCTTGCTTTGGTGCCATAAGCACGCCTGAGGATATCGCGTATGGTCTCAATCAGGCTTGAAACGGTCCAGAGCGCTACGCCTGCGCCAAACCATAACAGCCATCCTTCGCGCGCTATCATGGCATCCCGGGCGACCGGTTCAATCACACCGGCGACTGTCGGCGGCATACCCAGTACAACTGCGTCTACCATCTGAACCGCGAGCTCTTGACCGCCGACCAATTCAATAATTGCAGCGCCGATGATGAAGAACGGGAAGATCGCCAACATGGAAAGGTAGGCAAGATTGCCCGCATGGATGAAGCCATCATTGTAGGTGCCGTAAGACGTGCGGCGGACAACTTCGAACGCCCGGCTTCCGGGTGCAAGTGGGCCAGCCATGGCAGAGAGAACTTTGCGCCATTCAGGCAAGCGTCTTTCCGCGATCGGTCCGGAAGTAAGTGATTGCGGTGCGCTCACCCGCATTCTGTGGCGCCGCGCCTCCGGCGATAGCGAGGTGACCGTACGATCAGATGGAGGCGGGAGATCGGTCTGTTTGACCATGCGGCGCAGCTCGATCGACCCTAAAGGCCGAATTTCTCGCGCGGCTTGGATGGGTCTGCCCAGTCACCCAGCTGCTTTTGAAGTGCGTCAATGTCTTCGGGGAGCTGTATCTCGAGTGTGACCAATTGATCGCCTCGCGCCGCTTTGCCTGCTGTTGTTTTGCTGGCGCTTCGGGTCCAACCCTTGCCCGCCAACCGCATCACAGTCCCGCCATTTGTTCCGGGCTTGATTGTCAGCATCACAGGGCCATCGACCGTAGGGCATTTGACCTTGGCTCCGCGCAAAGCTTCATCCAGTGTTAGCGGCAAATCCATCCGGATGTGATCGCCATCGCGGCGGAAAAACGGGTGCGTCCCAACCTCTACTATGACGATGCCATCACCATTGCCGCCCGGCCCTTGATGGCCTTTACCCTTGAGGCGCATCTGAGTGCCGTCTTCGACACCGCCCGGCAGTTTCAGGTTGATCGTCTTGCCATCGGCCAGTGTGATGCGTTGATCCTTGCCTGACGCCGCATCCACGAATGGCACAGCCAAGCGGTATTGAATATCTGCGCCGCGTTTCTTTGGAGGTGGTGGCGGGCGTTGACCGAATCCCCGGCGCCCGGCTCCCGCGTTGCGGGCTTTCCCGCCGCCGAACAACCCTTCGAACAAATCGCCCAAATCCATGTCGTCTGGCGTGAAACCGCCGGGATCACGATAGCCGCCGCCCGGGCTGCCACCGCGACCGAAACCGCCACCCATCCCGCCAAACGGATTGAGCGGGTTGCCGTCAGCGTCGATTTCGCCCCGATCAAACTGAGAGCGTTTGTTTTTGTCAGACAACAAATCATAGGCTGCTGTCGCGTCCGAGAATTTCTCGGCAGCCTTCGGATTGTCTTTGTTCTTATCCGGATGGAACTGCTTGGCCAGATTGCGGTACGCACTCTTGATCTCTTTTTCAGAAGCGGTGCGCGCGACGCCAAGTGTGCCGTAAGGGTCTTTCATACCGTGTTAGCTAGGTGAGACAGTGCGCGGGTGCAAGCGTGGAAGCGGATTTGAAGAAACGTGCAGCCAATCAGAGCTTTCGGTTGTACCTTCCGGGTGAGGGATTACTTCCACCATAACGAAGCATGATATTGAACTGGTTTGAAAGGCCACTTTCCCGATGAATGACAATTCCGGTCTCGATTCTGCGCAGTTGGCCGATAGCGTGATCCCAGCAGGCGCCG
Organism: Erythrobacter sp. F6033; assembly: GCF_023016005.1. Lineage (NCBI taxonomy): Bacteria > Pseudomonadati > Pseudomonadota > Alphaproteobacteria > Sphingomonadales > Erythrobacteraceae > Erythrobacter > Erythrobacter sp. F6033. Next base: position 435,090 of record NZ_JALKAZ010000002.1, read on the forward strand.
ATCCCTTTGTACTGTTCGACGATTGGTTTGCTGCGGCCAGTGATAGCGAGCCGAACGATCCCAACGCGATGGCGCTGGCGACTGCGACACCGGATGGTGCGCCATCAGTGCGGATGGTCCTGCTTAAAGGGCATGGCGCCGAAGAAGGCGGATTTACGTTCTTCACCAACGCAGAGAGCCGCAAGGGCGGTGAAATTCGCGCAAACTTGCAGGCGAGCCTCCTATTTCACTGGAAGAGCCTCCGCCGTCAGATCCGTATCGATGGGCCGTTGGTCGAGGTAACGCCGCAGCGAGCGGATGCGTATTTCCACTCGCGCCCCTACAAGAGTCAGGTTGGCTCAGCCGCGAGCGATCAATCCCGCCCGCTAGAGAGCCGGCAGGACTATCTGGACCGGGTAAAGGCATTGTGGGCCGAGCACGAAGCGTCTGGCCAAGTGCCGCGTCCGAAGCATTGGACCGGCTTCACGCTCAATCCTCAGCGGATCGAGTTTTGGATTGACCGCGACAACCGCCTTCATGACCGGCGCCTTTTCACACTTGAGGGTGCTGGTGATGCACTCTCTTGGTCCGACACACTGCTTTATCCGTAAAGGCCGAATTGATGACTCAAACGATTCCTTACTGGCATGTTGATGCTTTCTCCGATGTCCCTTTCGGCGGAAATCAGGCGGCAGTGATGGTGTTGGACGAATGGCTTCCCGATGACGTGCTGGTGAAGATCGGCGGCGAAAACATGTTCGCCGAAACTGCCTTCGTTGTCCCGGATCAATCGGGTGAAGCCGATTGGGAATTGCGCTGGTGCACGCCGACCTATGAAATTGCGCTATGCGGCCATGCGACTCTGGCGGCAGGACATATCTTGCTTACCCGTGACGGCGGCGACCAGATTCGGTTCCGCACCCGCAAATCCGGCATATTGGAAGTGCGCAAGACACCCAAAGGTTATGAAGTCGGTTTGCCTGCTATTCCCACGCACCCGGAGGATCACGCCGAAGCGGCATCTTACATCGGTGGGAACCCCGTTGCGATTTACAGGTCCGGCGGGGAGCAAATTGGCTACAATATCTTCCTGTTCGAAAGCGAAGAGGAGGTGCGGGCTCTATCTCCCGATCTCAAATCTCTGGCTAAACTGGGCACGGATCAGTTTGACTGCACCGCACCGGGCAAGAACAGCGACATCGTAAGCCGGATTTTTGTGCCAGGTGCCGGAGTGGACGAAGACAGCGTCACTGGTTCAGCGCACGCCGCGCTCACACCGTTCTGGGTCGAGCGACTCGGCCGAAACCAATTCACCGCGCATCAGGCATCGGAACGCGGCGGCGATTTAATCTGCCGGCTGGATGGCGATCGTGTCTGGCTGGGCGGACCATGCGTTACCGTGGTCGAGGGGCAGTTTCACCTCGCCGGATAAAGCGCAATGATGTCGGCGGCTTCCTGCAACATTGCAGGACGCTCGACAGATGTCGAATGGCCTAGCCGGACCAGAGTGACGCCTTGCTCCGGCGAAACCAGTACATATTGCCCCATATGCCCGATGAGCGAAAACAGGCTCGCAGGCGCACGCTCGGGGAACAGTGGATGGCCGAATTCTGCGCCATTGGCGCCAAGTGGTCGGTTCAACCACGTTTGAAAGCCGTATTGCGGGGCTGTCGGGCTTGGCTCTGTCATTGCGCTGACCCAGCGGCTTGGCACCAATTGCTCACCATCGGGCGACCGGCCCTGATTGCGCATGAACTCGCCAAACTTTGCCCAATCGCGCGCGGTTGCGTGCATCAGGCTGCCACCGATGAGCGTGCCCGAGGCATCGTATTCAGCGACCATTGATGACATGCCAAGTGGCTCGAACAGCCGCTCTTTGAGGTAATCGTCGACCGCGCTTCGGCGTGTTTCGGCATCATCGCTTGATGTAAGTGCGCTCGCCGCGATGTCGGCGAGAATGACAGTCGTGTTGGACGAATATTCGAAATTCTCGCCGGGTTCTGCTTCCAGCGGCTGCTCTTTGGCCCAGCGCGCCATATCATCGCGCCCGTCGAGGAAGAGCATCCGAACTTCGGATGATTCGTAGGGTGGATCGCCAGCTTCCGTGTGCCGCAGCCCGCTGCTCATCTGTAGCAGTTGGCGCAGCGTAATTTCTGCGCGCGGATCACCGGGCCGCTGCCACATGGCAATCGGCGCAGGCTCATCGACATTCAGCTTACCATCGGCCACAAGCATCCCGACCAAAACCGCTGTGATCGTCTTTGCCATCGACCAGCTGATCATCCGGGTCTCTGCATCATAGCCGTCAGAATATCGTTCGGCTGCCAGTTCGCCATCCGCTATCAACACGATGGCACGAGTTTCGCCGAGACCTTCCTTTGTAAAGAGATCATCGATTTGTCGCGCGAGCTGATCTTTGGGGGCACCCGCTTTATCCGTGACGACGGCCATTGCCTCATCACTCAGTGGCGCGGGCACGGGCTCAGCTGTCCCTCCGCATGCGCCGAGAACGGCGGCCAAGGAGAGCGGAGCAGCGAAACGGAGCAAGGCTTTGCGATCAGTCATTGCGCTCTCAATTCCCTAACGATAACGCCAAGGCAATGGCTAAATCATCGACCCCCCGTTCTTCGTCCCGTATTGCGCTATGGCTTCTATTGATCATCGCTGCGGCAATCGCTGCTGCCCTATACGCCTATCGAGCGCCTATTGGCGGCTACGCTGATGTCGGCACGTCATACGCAGCACGTGTTGCGTGTTCGTGCCGCTTTGTGGCGGGACGGACGATGGAAGATTGCGAAAAGGACAAGCTGGGCGGAATGGAGCTTGTCACTTTGTCCGATGATGTTGAAGCAAAGAGCGTGACTGCGCGATTCCCGCTCGTCACCAGCAACACAGCCACTTTCCGCGAAGGGTATGGCTGCGTGTTGGAGAAGTGGGAAGGTTGATCCCTACTTTTCGGCGACGTTGTCGAGGAACCAGCGATAAGCGCTGGCAATGCCTTCTTCGAGGCCGATTTTCGGCTTCCACCCCATCTTAGCGATCTTGGAGCCATCCATCAATTTGCGCGGGGTTCCGTCTGGCTTCGTTGTGTCCCGTTCAATGGAGCCCGTAAAGCCAACCACCTTGCAAACCGTCTCGACCAGTTCATTGATCGTGAGGTCAGTGCCCGAGCCCAAGTTGACATGGCCCGCGTCCGAGTAATTCTCCAGCAGGAAGATACAGCCAGCGGCCAGATCATCGACATGCAGGAATTCGCGGCGCGGCGTGCCGGTGCCCCAGATCATGATGCTGTCTGCACCCGCCAATTTCGCCTCATGCGCTTTGCGGATCAAAGCGGGCAGAACATGGCTTGATTGCAGATCGAAATTGTCGCCCGGACCATAAAGGTTGGTCGGCATCGCGCTGATAAAGTCAGATCCGTATTGTTTACGGTAAGCTTCGCACAGCTTGATCCCAGTGATTTTGGCAATCGCGTACCATTCATTGGTCGGCTCAAGCGGGCCGGTGAGCAGCGCGTCTTCGGGGATTGGTTGCGGGGCAAGTTTCGGATAGATGCACGATGATCCGAGAAAGAGCATTTTCCCGGTTTCACTGCGATGCGCAGCCTCGATCACATTGGCTTCGATCATCAGATTGTCATAGAGGAATTCAGCCGGGAAGCTGTCATTCGCAAGAATGCCGCCGACCTTCGCTGCGGCCATCACCACTGCATCGGGCCGGTTGGCGGCGAACCAATCGCGCACCGCAGCTTGTTCTCGCAGATCAACCGATCGCGGCGCTGTCAGAACTTCGACTCCGCGGGTCTCCAACTGGCGAACAATCGCCCCGCCCACCATGCCGCGGTGACCGGCGACGTAAATCCGTTTGCCGTTGAGATCGTACATAGCAGGCTGAATCCTGATCGAGAGAGGAGACTATTGATGCGAAAACGCTCGCACTGGGCGCACGCGCTTTAGGCGGCAGCTTCGCTCTGTGCAACCGAGTGTGTGGAGTCGATCCAGCCGCCGCCGACAACACGCTCACCTGAGTAGATTACAGCGGCCTGACCGGGGGCGACTCCAAACTCCGGTGTCGCAAAGCGAATGCGCGTGGATGCATTGTCGCCGAGCGGCCCATCCAGCGTAATCGGCACAGGCTTTGCCAGGCTGCGCACCTTCGCTGTTAAAGGTCCGCTGGGCAGGTCGCCAATGCAATTGGTTTCGATAACTTCGGCGGATTCCACAGCAAGCAGGCGTTTCGGCCCGACGCGGACTTCGCGAGTCTTCGCATCTAGCGCGATCACATAGAGGGGCTCAGGCTGTCCGCCGATATCAAGCCCTTTGCGCTGGCCAACTGTGTAGTGGACAATGCCTTTGTGCTCACCAAGCACATCGCCTGATATTGCGTGGACGATGTTGCCAGGAATGCCGCCCTCCGGCCGCATCTTTTTGACGATCTTGGCGTAATTGCCATCGGGAACGAAGCAGATGTCCTGACTGTCAGGCTTTGCCGCATTGCGCAGTCCCGCTGCTTCGGCGAGCTCACGGACCTGTGTTTTTGGCAGACCGCCTAGAGGGAAACGGATGTAGTCGAGCTGTTCCTGCGTGGTCGCATAGAGGAAATACGACTGATCCCGGGTCGCATCGTTTGCGCGGTAAAGATGCGGTCCACCTTCATTTTCTACACGGCGGACATAGTGGCCGGTCGCAAGGCAATCCGCACCCAGCTCACGCGCCATGCGGAAGAGGTCTGTAAATTTCGGCCCCATGTTGCACCGAATACAGGGAACGGGCGTTCGGCCAGCAAGATATTCATCAGCAAACTGTTCCACAACGTCTTCGCGGAAAGCGCTTTCATGGTCGAACACATAATGGGCAATGCCAAGCCGGTCTGAAACGGCCCGCGCATCAGCGATATCGTCACCAGCGCAGCATGCGCCTTTGCGCCCCGTTGCCGCGCCATAGTCATAAAGCTGGAGAGTAATGCCGATCACTTCCGCCCCAGTGTCAGCCGCCAGCGCGGCAACAACAGACGAATCGACCCCTCCGCTCATGGCAACGACGATCCGGCATTCCGCCGCAGGGCGGGGCAGATCGAAGAGAGCGGCTGTATCAAGCCCGAAGGTCTTGCTGGCTTTAGAGGCGGTGGTCGAGGTCATGGAACTGGCGCGCATATAAGGGGCAACACGCCTTTGCGCCACCCTTTGCCGAGCGAACTTTGACCTCGTGAGTTTCCTAAGGCGAAGTAAATGCGGGTTTTACAAGTTTTTGACGTTCGTCCTTTAGAGACGAGGGCATGTTTGAAAAAGTCATCCCTGTTTCCCGCTCTAAGAACAGCAGTGATTCTGTTGATTCGCGCGGCGACGATTTGCTGATCGGCAATGTCGACGTGGCGCGTGGTCTTGGCGGCAATGGTGGTGCTTTGCGGGCTCTTGAGTGGAATGAACTGACCGCTCGTTTGTCCGCGGCGCGTGATCTTCGCCTGCTTATGAGGCGCGATTCGCGCTTCAATATCGAAGAGGCCGCTTTCAGCTTTGGCGATGCCGCCGCGAGCTATTTCCAAGCTCTAGAGCATGACGAACAGGTTATTAACCCTGATGCTTTAGAGCGCAGCAAAGCTTCGAGTTGCATAAGGTTTGAACAAGCAGACGACGCAGCACAAAGCGACGCGAGAGACTATAGATGATTGAAAACCAAGACATCCGCCCCGCACAAGTGATCGGCCCGCTCGGCGAGCCGCTTACGATCAAGGACCTGCCTTCGCCTAAGACGAAGCGCTGGGTCGTGCGCCGCAAGGCCGAAGTGGTCGCTGCGGTGAATGGCGGCTTGCTGACCATTGATGAAGTGCTGGAGCGCTATGGCCTTACTCTTGAAGAGTTTGCTTCGTGGCAGCGCGCGGTTGATCGTTCGGGCATGCAAGGCCTCCGGGTGACCCGTATTCAGCACTATCGCGATCTCTATGAGCGCCAGCTGAAGTACTGATTCTTGCGGAAATTCTGAAGCGGGGCTGGTCCTAACGGACCGGCCCCGTTTTCTGTTTGGGCGGATTGAATCTGGACAAACCTCCGTATTGTCCCGCAAAGAGTGGGAACAGACTTGCGCTTTCTGCATTATACAGGCGTAAATCATTGAAAATATAACAGGAGGCTGGAATATGGGTTGGATTATCGCATTAATCGTTGGGGGCGTTGCAGGCTGGCTGGCTAGTCTGGTGATGAACCGTGATGCCTCGATGGGCATTTTCTGGAACATTGTCGTTGGTTGTGTCGGCTCGATCGTTGGTAACCTTATCGCCAATCAGTTCGGCATTGCCGGAAGTGTTCAGGAATTTTCGATCACCGGCCTGATCGTTGCTGTTGTTGGCGCGATTGTGCTGCTCGGTGTGGTCAACTTGATCCAGCGTGGACGCGTTCGCTGAATTAGATGATTAGCGCGTTTTTTCGCGCAATCTCACAATAGAATGGGCGGCGGGGTATGTTCCCCGCCGCCCTTTTTATGTCTTCGGGGGTGCCAAAAGGCGCTCGCCCTTCGTCTAGGCTCAAAGTCGTCAGTCGAACCCCGCATTGCGCCATTTTGAGGGCAGGCCTAAGACCTATTGCGCTTGGTGAGTTATATCGGTAATACACTTGAGCTCCATCGGATCCGCATGTGGGCCGGCGCAATATTCAGCCCTGCAAGAGGCCAACCGAAATGAACTACGAAACGACAATCACAGCCGAAGCAGCGGAGAGCATTCCGGCAGACGCCGCTTCCGCGCGCCATGACCGAATGTCAGGTGGCAAGCGTGCTATGCTGATTGGAGCCCTAGTTGTATTTGGCTTGTTGCTTGCGATTGCAGCATATTTTGCATTTGCTGGCGGCACCCCTGTCGCTGCGGGTGACGACAATGAACAGGCGCCGGTTGTAACTGTGATTGCACCGGGCCAGACCACTATTGATGGTATCGTTGAAGTGCCGGGCACGATCGCGGCTCGCCGCGAAATGCCGGTTGGTATTGTGGGCGAAGGTGGCCGGGTGCTTTCTGTTCCGGTTGATGCAGGTGACTGGGTCGGCCGTGGTCAGGTGCTCGCGGTTATCGATCGCTCGGTCCAGAACCAGCAAGCTGCTGCACAGGCTGCGCAGATTGAAGTGGCGAAAGCCGATGCTCAGCTGGCGCAGTCGAACCTTGATCGCGCTTTGCAGCTCGTCGAGCGCGGATTCGTCTCCAAAGCCGATGTTGACCGGCTTACGGCGACGCGTGACGCTGCAAATGCCCGTGTGAAGGTGGCTCAGGCGCAGCTTTCAGAACTCCGAGCGCGCAATGCCCGTTTGAGTGTGGTCGCCCCCGCATCTGGTTATGTGCTTGAACGCAATGTCGAGCCAGGTCAGACGGTAAGCGGCGGAACCCCGGCATTGTTCCTCATCGCACGCGGCGGGGAGATGGAAATGCTCGCGCAAGTGGGTGAAACCCAGCTCGCCAGCCTTTCGCAAGGTGTATTGGCCGAAGTTGTGCCGACGGGCACAGATAAGAGTTTCAAAGGGCAGGTCTGGCAGCTTTCGCCCGTTATTGACCCGCAAAGCCGCCAAGGTACGGCGCGGATCGCATTGTCTTATGCCCCTGAATTGCGCCCTGGCGGTTTTGCCACGGCGCGCATTCAAAGCGGAACGATGACTGCAACCGTGCTGCCAGAAAGCGCCGTCTTGGCGGATGATGAGGGAAGCTTTGTCTATGTCGTCGGTGAAGACAACACCGCAACGCGCCGTTCGGTGACGACCGGAATGGTCACGCCTGATGGCCTAGCCATTACCGAAGGGCTTTCCGGCACAGAACAAGTCGTTCTGCGAGCGGGCGGGTTCTTGAATCCGGGCGAGACGGTCAAACCACGCCGCGAAGGCGGGCAGATAGCAAGCGCAGCACCAACCCACGCATCCGAAGACAAAGCCGAACGTAACTCTGATTAACCGCCGCCCCTCAACGCGGCTGCTCAACAACCAGGCAGGCCAGACATGAACTTCAGAAATCTATCCGCCTGGTCGATCCGCAACCCGGTGATCCCGCTCGTGATGTTCACGGCTCTGCTGTTCGCCGGCATCGTCAGCTTCATGCGGATGGATGTTACGAACAACCCGGACGTCGAGTTTCCCGCGGTCATTGTGAACATTTCACAGCCGGGCGCAGCGCCGACCGAAATCGAAAACCAGATCACTCAGCGCGTCGAAAGCGCCCTGCGGTCGATCAATGGTGTGAATTCTCTTCAATCGACAGCGCGCGAGGGCAATTCGCAGACCTTTGTCGAGTTTGAAATCGGCACCGAGATTATCGAAGCGGTCAATGAAGTTGAAACGGCCATTTCAGGTATTCGCGGAAGTTTGCCGGACGGCATTTTGGAGCCGCGGGTCTCAAAGGTAGACGTTGCTGGCGATCCTATCGGCTACATCGCGGTAGAAGCCGATGATATGACAATCGAGCAGCTGAGCTGGTTCGTGGACGATACGGTTTCGAAGCGTCTGCTGAAAATCGAAGGCATGGCAGAGGTTGGTCGTTTTGGCGGTGTCAATCGCGAGATCGAAGTCATCTTGGACCCGGCCAAAATGCAGGCGCTGGGCGTTACTGCGTCACAGATCAACTCGGTTCTCCGCTCGTCAAACGTCAATGCGGCGGGCGGCCTCGCAGAAGTTGGCGGCACGCGTCAATCGCTGCGTGTCCTCGGCAATAATGACACTGCATTTGAACTGTCGCAGCGACAAATTCAGCTCGGCGGTGGCCGCACGGTTCGTCTGGCCGATGTTGCGAATGTCCGCGACGGATTTGCCGAGCGAAATTCGGTTAGCGAAGTCGGCGACCGCGAAGTCGTGAACTTCTTTATGAATCGCGCTCGCGGTGCATCCGACCTCACCGTTTACGAAGCCGCGCTTGAAGAGATGGACAAGATCGAAGCTGAAACCGAAGGCGTTCGCTTCATCAAGATGTTCACCAGCACCACCTACACTGATGGCCAATATAAGAGTTCGATTTGGGCCCTTATCGAAGGCGCGGTTCTGGCGGTTGTGGTTGTGTTCCTGTTCCTGCGCGATTGGCGCGCAACTTTTATCAGCGCCGTTGCTATTCCGCTTTCAGCGATCCCGACATTCTTCTTTATGGACCTGCTCGGGTTCAATCTGAACTTCCTGTCGCTTCTGGCCTTGGGCTTGGTGGCCGGGGTGTTGGTCGATGATGCGATCGTGGAGATCGAGAATATCGTCCGGCATATGAGGATGGGCAAAACCGCCTATCAAGCCAGTATTGATGCCGCCGACGAGATCGGTCTGCCTGTGGTCGCGACCAGTTTCTGTATCGTTGCGGTGTTCCTGCCGGTTGGTTTGATGCCGGGTATTTCCGGGCAATTCTTCCAAAACTTTGGCCTCACGGTTGTGGTCGCGGTGCTTATGTCGCTGGCAGTGGCACGTATGATCACGCCGCTGATGGCGGCATATTTCCTCTCGGCCAAGGGTCACGCGACCCACGGCGAAGGCCCGATGATGGACCGCTACATTTCGGTGCTCGGCTGGACACTCAACCGCGGCAAGATGCGTGATCGCCGTGCAGGGCTGGAAGGCCCGCGTTTCCGCGCGGGATACGTCTTTTCACTATTGATTACGGTTCTGGTGCTGCTTGGTCTGACTGCGTATTCAATGTTCGCAATCTCAGGTGCTCTGGCGGAATTCGATATTCCAAAGAACGTAGCAGAGGCCGTGTCCGGTGATCCAAACAGTACCCTCTTTTTCCTCGTATCGAAGACGTTCGACATCGTCCTCCTGCTATTCGTTTGCTTGATGGCCTTTGTGGTCGGTTGGATCGCTTTCAAAGCGATTGAGCTGCTTTCCCGACTGGGCGGCAGGTTCGGATCGAGCGTCAAATACATGGCTGCCCGTTTCTACGATCACCGTATCTGGATGCTTGGGGTTGGTTGGTTCTCGTTTCTCATCACGATTTTGCTGTTCGGTCAGATACCACCTCAGTTCCAACCGACTATTGATGATGAGAACTCGACCATCGAGATCGAGATGGTTCCAGGCACAACGCTCGCCGGGACGAAGGTGGTCTCCGACAGGGTTTACGCCCTGCTTGAAGAGCAGCCCGAAGTGGAGCAGATGCTGCAGCGCATTCGCATAGGCAACTCGACAATCTTCATCAGGCTTTCCGAGGATCGCGAACGCACATCAATCGAATTTGAACGTGAAATTGCACCGCAATTGGCCAATATTGCCGATGCTCGGGTTCGTTTCCGTTCGCAATCGGGTGGTTTCGGCTCCGGGCGCGACCTGACAGTTATGCTCGCTGGTTCAGACCCTAAGGTGCTGGACGAAACAGCTGCTGAACTGGTCGAGCAGATGAAGGGGCTCGACAGTCTTGTCGCCCCTCGCATCAGCGCCGATCTCAACCGGCCTGAGATCATCATCACCCCGCGTGAGGAAATCGCGGCCGAACTGGGCATTTCGACTATCGCTCTGTCGCAAACAATCCGGATTGCGACGCTCGGCGAGATTGAACAGAACGCCGCGCGCTTCTCGCTTTCGGACCGGCAAATCCCAATCAGGGTGAAGCTGTCTGAAGAAGCGCGGACGAGCATGACCACGATCGAGAACCTGCCGGTGCAGACTGCCTCCGGAGGGACTGTACCGCTCAGCCAGGTTGCGGATATCACGTTTGGCTCCGGCCCGACCGCGATCCAGCGCTACAACCAGAATCGCCGTGTGCTGGTGGGTGCTGACTTGGCTTCCAATGTTTTGAAAGGCGAGGCGCAGCAACAAGTGGACGCGCTGCCGATCCTGCAGGAACTGCCGACTGGTGTGATCCGCGATGTTGTTGGTGAAGATGAGTGGCAGCAAGAGCTGATCCAGAACCTGATCATCGCCATCATTGCTGGTGTGATGCTCGTGTTTGCCTGCCTCGTCCTGCTCTACAAGCGTTTGATGAGCCCGCTGGTCAACATGACGTCGCTGGCGCTCGCGCCGCTCGGAGGCATCCTGCTGGTGTGGCTGGTTGGCATGGCGCAAAGTATGCCCGTCTATATCGGCATCTTGTTGCTGCTCGGCATCGTTTCCAAGAACTCGATCCTGCTGATCGATTTCGCGATTGAGGAAATGGAACGCGGGACTGCCAAACTCGAAGCGATTATGGAGGCGGGGCACAAGCGTGCACAGCCGATTGTGATGACCACCGTTGCGATGACGGCGGGTATGATTCCAACTGCGATCTCGCTGACCGGCGATGGCGCATGGCGTCAACCGATGGGTATCGTGGTTATTGGCGGTCTGATCCTGTCGACGCTGCTGACTCTGGTGATTGTACCAGCGGGCTTCAGTCTGGCGGATGGGTTTGAGCGGCGCGTAGGGCCTTGGCTGCGTGAGCGCATGCTGACCTATAAGCCGGGTGACGACACCAAGCCGCATGGACCCGCAACAGACGGGCCAGATGTGCCTTTCCCGGGCAAGCCTAGCGGTGCGGCGGTGCCTGCGACCCGCATTCCTCCGGGGGCTGAGCCTGCTGAGTAGTCGGTCTTTTGAAGGGTCGGGCATGACTATCCGCCGCTTTTCAGGCAGATAGCCGCGCATGTCCGAAGCTCGATCTGTTCCCCTTGCATTTGGCGGTGCCCCGCTGACGGCTGATCGCGCCAAGCGTATGCGCTGGACGGCGACCGGAATGCTGGTTGCGATGGCTGTGCTGTTTTTCTCGACCCACGCTTTGGCGGAGGGTGGGCATCCGGCATGGGGTTATGTCAATGCGTTTGCCGAGGCGGCCATGGTTGGCGGGCTGGCCGACTGGTTCGCCGTGACGGCTTTGTTCCGGCATCCGCTCGGCCTTCCGATCCCGCACACTGCCATCATTCCCGAGAACAAGGACCGTATCGCCGATACGATGGCGCAGTTCCTTCGCGAGAACTTCCTCACACCCGCGGTTGTCGCACGGCGAATGTCCGGCATGAATGTGGCGCGGGCTGTCGGAGATTTCTTGATCGCCAGTCCTAAAGAGGGCGGCGATGACACCCGGTCGCGGATCACCGGCGGTGCGGCGGAGATGCTGGCCGAAGTGCTCGAATCGCTTGATCCGGACAGGCTCGGAAATCAGATGCGTGCAGGCCTCGCGGGCCAGTTGCAAAAGCTGGATGTGTCCCCGCTCGCAGGGCGTATGCTCGAAAGCGCTATGGCCGATCGTCAGCATCGCCCGCTGATCGACGGGATCGTTCGCTGGACCGGCCTGACGCTCGAAGACAATGAGGAGATGGTCAAAGACATCATCCACAAACGCGCCAATTCGGTGCTGCGCTGGACTGGCCTTGATGAGCGGATTTCAGCCAGCGTGTTGGACGGTCTCTATAAACTTCTGGCCGAAGTGCTGGTCGATCCCGATCATCCGCTGCGCTTCAAAATTGAAGAGGGCCTCGAGAAACTGGCTCAGGACCTTCAGCACGATCCGGAAACCCGCGAGCGGGTCGAGGAAATGAAGCGTGATCTGATCGAGAATCCGGCTGTCGCAGAATGGTGGATGGGTGTGTGGGAGCGTATCCGCCAATCGCTGATCCGCCGCGCGCGTGAGGCCGATAGCGGTCTGGGTATCGAAATGCGCAACGGTCTGGCCGATCTCGGCAAAGCGCTGGCCAGCGACGAACGTCTTCAGCTTCAGATCAATCGCTTTGCGCGCCGTACAGCTGTGGGCGTTGCGACCCGCTATGGCAGCGAAATCGTGACCCTCGTTTCAGAAACAGTGAAACGCTGGGACGCTACAACGATTACAGGCCGGATCGAAAATGCAGTGGGCCGCGACCTTCAATTCATCCGCATCAACGGCACGCTGGTCGGCGGGCTGGTCGGTATGACGCTGCACTTTATTGTGAGTTTTGTGTAGGGGGGTTAATCCCTGATCCGATATGTGATCGATGTGGCATAATAGGAGGCAATTGGTTTTCCCTTTGCATCGATTGCCGGGTCAAATTCGGCCATTTCCATGTTTTGACAAAACGGGGAATTGAGCTTGTCGGTAACGGTTGCCTCGTTCAGAATGCAGTCGGTTACGGTGCCACTCTCGTCAATCATTACGCGCATCCTGAGGATTGCTTCCTCACCGCGGACCAGGGCAGCATTCGGATATTTGCGAACCGCGGAGCGCACCACTTCTTTTTCATTTTTCCAGACTGGCGCCCTGCTCAGCTTTGACTGTTCCTCAGGGTTCAAGCCCCAATCACGAACAAGATCGGCGGTACATTTGTTGAGAACGGCAAACGCGTCACCCAAAGGGCCCGTGTTCAATTGAACTTCCTTGCCGCGCTGCCGAACCCAAACGAATTCGACCTTGTTGGCGAAATTGGTATCCAATTGATTATTTGGAGCGCCCGGAGCGTAACCTTGGTCTGCCTCCGCACCCATCGACAAGCTTATTGATGAATAGACGATCGCAGGTCCAACGCTTTCTGTGTCCCCTTTGAATGGTTCAGTCGGCATTGCCTCTTGACCGTCGAAGAACTTCATTCGTGTGTTGGTTTTGCTGCGGAAACGCTTGAAGCGCGGACCGGCGAGCGACAACCCGGTTCTAGCGCTTGGCCAGTACTGCTCAAAGAAAATGGCGTGGCGGTCTTCGCCTTCGCCAAAAGTGCGGACAAGCCTGCATTTATTGGGGGCAAAGTCGACCAGCCATTTGGAGCTGGCATCCAGCCCGCGTGGTTCTTTCGCGGCCAAAGGCGCAGAAATCGTCAGGACGAACGCCAGCGCGAATGCAGTTCCAGAAATTGCTACAGCCAGCCCCATAAACAAAAACCTCCGCCGGGCATGGTAGCGCGGCGGAGGCTTTGATCAACCTTCAGGTTTTCTGCAATTACAGTGCGTTGGTAAGCTCCGGAACCGCATTGAAGAGGTCAGCAACGAGGCCAATATCCGCCACCTGGAAGATCGGGGCGTCTTCGTCCTTGTTGATGGCGATGATGACTTTAGAGTCCTTCATGCCGGCAAGGTGTTGGATTGCGCCCGAGATACCGATTGCGATATAGACTTCGGGAGCAACGATTTTGCCGGTCTGGCCGACCTGATAATCGTTCGGCACATAGCCGGCATCAACCGCAGCGCGCGATGCGCCGATTGCCGCGCCAAGTTTGTCGGCGAGCGGGTTGATGACGCTTTCGAAGGTTTCGCTGTCTTTCAGCGCTCGGCCACCTGAAACGATGACTTTGGCAGACGTCAGTTCCGGACGCTCACTCTTCGCGACTTCGCGCGAGACGAAGCTGGAAATGCCTGCGTCACCCGGACCCGATGCGTCTTCTACAGAAGCCGAACCGCCTTCGGTTGCCGCCTTTTCAAACGCGGTGCCGCGCACGGTGATCACCAGCTTGGCATCGGAGGATTGTACGGTGGCAATCGCGTTACCGGCGTAGATCGGACGGGTGAAAGTCTTGTCGCCTTCGACCGAAAGAATGTCCGAGATTTGCATCACATCAAGCAGCGCAGCGACGCGCGGCGCGATGTTCTTGCCCGATGTCGTGGCAGGCGCGAGGAATGCGTCATAGTTCGCCATGATACCAGCGGCGAGCGGTGCGACGTTTTCGGCAAGACCTTCGCCATATGCCGCATCGTCCGCTTTCAGCACTTTGGAAACGCCTGCGATCTTCGCAGCCGCTTCGGCAACGCTGCCGCAATTGTGGCCAGCGACCAGCGCTGTGACATCGCCCATTTTGCCCGCGGCGGTAACCACTGCGAGAGTTGCGTCATTGACGCTCGAATTGTCGTGTTCGACGAGAACCAGAGTGTTCATTGTCTTTTGTCCTTCCTATCCGCTTACGCGATGCCGAGCGCTTTGATCTTTTCGACCAGAGCGGCGACGTCTTCGACCTTTTCACCGGCCTGACGGACAGGCGGTTCGGAAACGTTGGTGGTGGTGAGACGCGGTGCGATATCGACGCCGAAATCGGCCGGGGTCTTGCTGTCGAGCGGCTTCTTCTTCGCTTTCATGATGTTCGGCAGCGAAGCGTAACGTGGCTCGTTCAGGCGAAGATCGGTCGTGACAATGGCAGGCATCGCCAGTTTTACGGTTTCAAGACCGCCATCAATCTCGCGCTTTACGACAACTGCATCGCCATCAACTTCAACAGTGTTGGCGAAGGTGCCCTGCGGACGGTCCATCATCGCCGCGAGCATCTGACCGGTCTGGTTGCTGTCGTCAGAGATCGACTGTTTGCCCAGCAGGACGAGGCCTGGCTGTTCTTCTTCAGCGATTGCTTTGAGGATCTTGGCAACGGCCAGCGGTTCGACCTCTTCGTCGGTCTCGACGAGGATCGCGCGGTCTGCACCCATTGCAAGTGCGGTGCGCAGTGTTTCCTGAGCCTTTGCCGGACCAACCGACACAGCGATGATTTCTTCGGCTTTGCCCGCTTCTTTGATGCGGATCGCTTCTTCGACAGCGATCTCATCAAACGGGTTCATGCTCATTTTGACGTTCGCAAGATCAACGCCGGAGCCGTCTGCTTTGACGCGTGGCTTTACGTTGTAATCAATCACCCGTTTTACGGGGACGAGGATTTTCATGGATGTTTCCTTTCCCTTTGGCGTGCTCTGCAAAGTGCGCAGGGCACAGCGAATCTCGTATGTTTGGCGGACTAGCTTGCGTTTACGTAAACGTCAAGTTGACCGTGCACTCAATTTATTTCTATTCGTCTGTCGTATCGCGCTCTCGCGCTACGTCTATCTTGCGTCAACCCTCCCATATCATGCACCGTGCGTTTGAGCTGCATTTTGTGGGACAAATTGGATGGGAGTGCATGCAATGCTTGGAGCCGGACGTATTGTTGGAGCCGCTTTGGCGTTGAGTGCTTTTGCTTCGGCGGCTGTGGCTCAGGATGGTGATTATGAAACGCGGCTGGGCGAAGAAGGTTTCAAATCTCCGCCTGCCACGCTTGACCAGATGGATTGGCTGGTGGGCCAATGGACCGGGACAGGCATTCAAGGCGCCCCGGCGATGGAAAGCTGGCTCCCTGAAAGCGGCGGAACGATGGTCGGAACCTTTGTGCAAGAAAAGCCGGACGGTGCGATCATGTTCACCGAGCATATGTATCTGATGGAGGAGGGCGGCACTCTCGCTCTCAAGTTGAAGCACTTCAACGCCGATCTGACAGGCTGGGAGGAGAAGGATGGCATGCTCACCTTCCGCCTCGTCGCGATTGAGCCGTGCGCAGCCTATTTCAATGCGCTAACATTGCGCTGCGCCGATCCGGACAACCCCGGCAGCGGCATTGTCGCGGCGGTGCGGATGAAGTCGGACAAGCCAGTGCCGCAGGAGCTTATTTTCCGCTTTGACCAGATGTCAGCCCAGCCAGCCGGTCGGCAACCCGGCACCTGCGATGATGCCTACACGACCTTCGCCATGAATGGGTGTTATGCCGACCTGTTGAGGCAAGCGGATGCTCTGCGAAGCAAATATCTGGCAGCAGCATTAGAGCATCATTCTGATCGGGCCGAACTGGCGGCGAAAATCACCGCTGCCGATCTTGCCTTTACATCTTACCGAGATGCCGAGTGCGGCGCCGTTTACGAGGATTGGAAGGACGGCACCATTCGCGGGCTTATGTCGCTTACATGCCGGATCGGTATGACCGACAAACGCACCCGCACAATCTGGCAAAACTGGCTGACCTATGCGGATAGCACTCCGCCAGTATTACCGGAGCCAGCGCCAACGCGTTAAAATCAAAAAGGCCGCGCCGGATTTCACCAGCGCGGCCTTCTTGTAATTGTAAAAGCGAAGCGATTTACGCCGCTTGCTTGACCTCTGCGACGATTTTCTTCGCTGCGTCGCCCAGATCGTCGGCTGCAACGATAGGAAGGCCGGAATTGGCGAGGATGTCTTTACCAGCCTGCACGTTGGTCCCTTCGAGACGGACGACGAGCGGAACCGACAGGTTCACTTCCTTCGCCGCCTGAACGATACCATCGGCGATGATGTCGCATTTCATGATGCCGCCAAAGATGTTGACGAGGATACCTTCGACCGCAGGGTCTTTCAGGATGATCTTGAAGGCCGCTGTCACCTTCTCTGTGGTTGCGCCGCCGCCTACATCGAGGAAGTTGGCCGGGAAGGCACCGTTTAGCTTGATGATGTCCATCGTTGCCATGGCGAGGCCTGCACCATTGACCATGCAGCCGATATTGCCGTCGAGCTTGATGTAAGCGAGGTCATATTCGGATGCTTCGACTTCGGCCGGATCTTCCTCGGTCTCGTCACGCATCTCTTCGATTGCCTTGTGGCGATAGAGCGCGTTGCCATCGAAGCTCATCTTGGTGTCGAGCACGAGCAGCGAAGCGTTGCCGCCCGCATCGGGCTTGGTTTCGACCAGCGGGTTGATTTCGAGCATTTCGCAATCGCTCGACATGAACGCGTTGTAGAGCTGCTTGGCGAGCTTCTGGCACTGCTTGTTGAGATCGCCCGAAAGATTCAAAGCGAATGCAACCGCGCGGCCATGATGCGGCATAAAGCCCTGTGCCGGATCGATTGTGATCGTGGTGATTTTCTCAGGCGTCTCGTGCGCGACGTCTTCGATATCCATGCCGCCTTCGGTTGATGCGACCATCGCAACCCGGCCCGTGGCACGGTCCACTAGCATGGCGAGGTAATATTCGCTTTCGATATCGACACCGTCGGTAACGTAGAGGCGGTTGACCTGCTTGCCTTCTGCACCGGTCTGGATCGTTACCAGCGTGTTGCCGAGCATTTCCTTGGCGTGGCTTTCGACTTCATCCAGAGAGAATGCCAGACGCACGCCGCCTTTCGCATCTTCTGGCAGCTCTTTAAACTTGCCTTTACCGCGGCCACCAGCGTGAATTTGTGCTTTGACGACATAAAGCGGTCCGGGCAGTTTCTTCGCGCCTTCGACGGCCTCTTCGACAGTCAAAGCAGCGTGGCCCGCCGGAATTGCGATCCCGTATTCTTTCAGCAGTTCCTTGGCCTGATATTCATGGACGTTCATGTCGTCGTGATCCCTTGTGTGTATTCGCGTAGAATCTGCGCATGGGCAGAGAGAAGTGTTGATGCATGCCCTAGGCAGGTTCGCGCGACTTGAAAAGTGGGGAGAGCACCTGCAACACAAACTCTATCAGGATAGACAGGGCCGATGATAGATAAAGACCGCCTTTTGGGGATTGTACGCGAAGCCGGGCGGATTGCGCATGCGCGTTGGCCGGGCGATGGCCACGCCTTGGAAAGCTGGGACAAGACGCCTGGCAATCCGGTGAGCGAATCGGATTTGGAAGTGGATCGGTTCCTCCGCCGCGAACTTGCTGCGCTGCTTCCTTCGGCTGGTTGGCTGTCCGAAGAGACTATTGACGATAAGGCGCGGACTGACAGCGATCTGTTGTGGCTGGTCGATCCGATTGATGGAACGCGCGACTTTGTTCGGGGAAGACCCGGTTGGTCGGTTTCGGTCGCGCTTGTGAGTTCTGGCAAGCCGTTGATCGGAATACTCATTGCCCCCGCGAGAGGCGAGGAATGGTGCGCCGTTGCAGGGCAGGGCGCGACTTTGAACGATAGACCCCTCATCGCCAGTGCGCGGCAGGAGTTTTCCGGTGCAAGAGTACCAATAGATCAATTGCCGAGCGCCGATTCGGATCTCGTTATGGTCGAAAAACCCAATTCGATTGCGCTGCGTATCGCGATGGTGGCCGATGACCGGGCTGATTTGGTCGCGACTTTGCGTTGGGGTTTTGAATGGGATGTTGCAGCCGCCGCTCTCATTGCGCGTGAGGCCGGGGCGGAGGTTTCCGATGCGTTCGGCAATCCGCTTGCCTACAACAAGCATGACCCGCGGGATTTTGGCGTATTGGTCTGCTCGCCGGGCATCCATGCTGCGGCTGTCGAGCGGCTGGCAGACCGGGCCAGTCAGCTCAAATAAAAAGGGCCAGTCCCTCCGGACCGGCCCTTCCAATTTGGTGTCAGCGATGATTACTGCGAACGCGCAGCTTCAACATCTTCCTGACTGATCGGGATAATCTTGATCTCGACGCGGCGGTTAAGCGGCTCGTCGACACCGTCTCCGGTTTTTACGCGCAGTTGATCATAGTCTTCGCCGAAACCGCGCGTGGCCATCCGGCTGCGCGCTACGCCGCGCGCAGCGATATAATCCGCGACCGCTTGTGCACGTTGCTCAGACAGGCGCTGGTTCAGCGCGTTCGATCCGGTCGTGTCGGTAAAGCCATATACGTCGATCAGGCTGTTTGGATATTTGATCAGACTTTCTGCAACGGAATCCAGCGTCTGGTAGAAGCCGGGATTGATGTCGGCAGAGCCGCGCGCAAAGGTCACACCATCGGGAAGGCGCACGAGGATGGCGTCGCCATCGCCGACTTCTTCAACGTCCACGCCGCTGCCTTCGGTCTGCTCGTCCAGTTCTTTGATCTGATCGTCAAATTGCTTGCCGACAACCGCGCCTGCGCTGCCGCCAATGCCGGCACCGATGATACGGGCTGCATCGCCGCCGATTGCGCCGCCAAGCAGATAACCAAGCGTTCCGCCCAGCGCGCCGCCGATTGCCGTACGCGAGATTTTCTGTTCGCCCGTATTGGGATCCGTCACACAAGCGCTGGTGCCGAGCAGCGCAAGCGCCGCTGTGCCCGAAAGCAGGATACGTGTTGTTTTCATTGTTCTTCTCCTCCTGAGAAATGCTCAAAGCGTTACACCCTAACAAGCGATAGGGCGCGCTCTTGTTCCGCTTGGTCTGCGACTTGCCTTTGCTGCAAGCTGAACCGCAAGTAAGGTCTTGTAAAGCACGATTGGAATGTAACCGCTTAAGCGAAGGATTGGCTGGCAAGCGCCGCCAATTGTGCTAGCGCTTTTGGCGTGACACCTTTTCCGTGGCCAGAATTGCTAATCATTGCCGGGCTGATCGTGCTCAACGGCGTCTTTGCGATGTCCGAACTCGCGATCGTGTCTGCCAAGACCGCTACTCTAAAGACCAAGCGTGACGAGGGCTCTTCGGGCGCCCGCATTGCCCTTTCACTGGCAGCTGATCCGGGCAAATTCCTCTCGACCGTGCAGATAGGGATCACCCTGATAGCAATTATCACGGGCGCATATTCCGGTGCCAGCCTGGAAGGGCCGGTTGGAGAACGCCTTGCATTGTTGGGCGTGCCTGAGGACATGGCGGACCAGACCGCGTTCGTCACCGTCATCGCGCTCACCACCTATTTCAGCGTTGTCGTGGGTGAGTTGGTTCCGAAGCAGGTCGCTTTGCGCTCTGCAGTTCCAATCTCGCTGATTATGGCGCGGCCAATGGCCATACTTGCGACGATTGCGGCGCCGCTTGTCTGGTTGTTGGACACCAGCTCTGCGGGAATAATCCGTCTGTTCGGGATACGCAGCGGCAAGCAGAATTCGGTCACAGCCGAAGAGCTTCAGATGATTTTTGCTGACGCGACGCGCTCAGGGGTGATCGAGGCCGAACAGCATCAGATTTTAACCGGTGTGGTGCGCCTTGCGGAACGTCCGGTGCGCGAGATGATGACCCCCCGGACAGAGATCGACTGGATCGAAGCGGATGCTGACGCAGCGCAGATTCGGGCAACCATTGAAGAAAGCCCGCATTCTCTTCTGCCTGTGGCGGAAGGTTCTCCTGACGCCATTCTCGGCATCGTCAAAGTTCGCGAAGTGCTGGCCGGATTGGTTGAAGGCAAACCTGTTTCGATCCGCGATATGATGCGCAAGGGCGAAGTGGTGCCCGATCAGTTGGATGCGATGGACGCGCTACGCGTGCTGCAATCCTCAGACATAGCGATGGCTGTGGTGCATGACGAATACGGGCATTTTGAAGGGATCGTGACACCGGTCGATTTGCTGACTGCAATCGCTGGCAATTTCGCGAGCGATTCCGATCAGGGCGAGGCGCCCGAAATTGTCGAGCGCAAGGACGGATCGCTGCTCGTCTCGGGCTCGCTGTCCGCAGATGCCCTGTCTGATCGGCTGGGCCTATCCTATCCGGAAAACCGTGAATTCGGCACGGCGGCGGGTTACGCTCTGTCCGTCCTGAAACGTCTGCCCAATGTCGGTGAGACGTTCACCGATCAAGGGTGGGACTTCGAAGTCGTCGATATGGACAATCGCCGGATCGGCCAGCTTAAAGTGACGCGGCAAAGCGCAGCGGAAAGCTGAGTTCGCGCCGATTCTCAATGCAATTTGAAGTCCGGAATTAGCCCGGGATTACGGTCTGTGCGGCCTGTCCGTCACCTTCCGGTGCGGCGATAATGTCGCGGGTCACGCTGCCTTTGGCGACGGTGTTAGTACCCGGATCGCCAACCTGGCTGCGGATACCCGGAGCCGCCGCGCCAGCACGGTCCAGCGCGCTTTTCTCAATTTCGCTGCGTGCTGCAGGGCCGCCGAACAGCGCGTCGAGAGCTTGTTCTTGCGCGGTGCCTTCTGTTGGACGCGGCGCGCCGGGAGCAGGTGGCTGCAGGCTGAAATCAGGTGGAACCACGAGCGGAGCCTGACGCTGAACGGCGAATTCATCGGGGCGATCACGGTTGAAAATGCCGCTGCCGCCGCATGCGGCCAACATGGCGCTGCCGGTGGTGAGCAGGATGACGGTTTTCAGCTTACGCATATTCAATTCTCCGATGGGACACCTGATGCGTCCGTTTCGTTGTCGTCCTTTTCGCGCAGGAACAGGCTGCGCGCAAGGATGATCACAACGCCGATGGTGATAGCTGCATCGGCGACGTTGAAAATAAGGAAGGGACGAAAGTCCCCGATGTGGAAGTCGGCGAAGTCGATGACATAGCCAAAGTGGTAGCGATCATAGATGTTGCCGATGGCACCGCCCAGAATCATGGCGAGGCCGAGGATGTCGCCCATCAGCTTTTCTCGCAGCATCCAGACAAACACGACCAGCGCGATCACGGCGGTCATCAAAACGAGGAGCCAGCGCATCTCCATATTGGTCGCCTGCAACATGCCGAGCGAAATGCCGCGATTCTCGGTATAGGTCAGGTCAAAGAATGGCAGCAGGTCCATCTTGTCGCCGATCTGATTGATGCCGAGAGTGACCGTGACATAGGCTTTGATCGCCTGATCCACGATCGCAATGAACGCTGCGAAGGCTAGGCCGATCACGCGGTTGCGAGTGAAAATACCGCTCATTCCGCCGCATCCATCGCGGACACCACGCTATCGCACCGACCACACAGCGCGCCGTCTTCGGGCACGTCGGGCAGCAGGCGCCAGCAGCGGCCGCATTTGCTGTCGGTTGATTTGGTTACGATCACATCGTCCCCTTGGCCGCGCGTGACTGCACCCGTGATGAACAATTCGGCGAGCTGTTTGTCGCTGACGCCATCGGGCACCGCATTGGCGGGCACGGTAACGACCGCTTCATTGCTGGATCGGATCGTCTTTTCGCGGCGCAATGGCTCGATCGCCTCGGTCACACGTTCACGCAGGGCGCGCAATTTGGACCATTTCTCGCGGTCGGCGGGCACCGCCGGCACGCTCGGCCATTCGAGCAGGTGGACGCTGCCTGCCTGTTCGCCGTCTTCGGGATAGCGGGTTTGCCACACTTCCTCTGCGGTGAAGACCAGCACTGGCGCGGCATAGCGGACGAGCGCGTGGAACAGCAGGTCGAGCACGGTGCGGTATGCGTTGCGCGTGGTGCTGTCCGGCCCATCGCAATACAGCGTGTCTTTGCGGATATCGAAGAAGAACGCGCTAAGGTCTTCATTGCAGAAATCGACCAGCAGGCGGGTGTAGGTGTTGAAATCGTACTCATCCGCAGCCTTACGCAGCTTGCCATCAAGCTCGCTCAGCAGCGAGAGGACATAGAGCTCCAGCTCGGGGATTTCGCCCGCGTCCGACATATCGCCGATAAAGCCGTCGAGCGCGCCGAGCAGGTAGCGGAACGTGTTGCGCAGGCGGCGATATTGGTCGCCCACGCCTTTCAGGATTTCATCGCCGATCCGGTGATCTTCTGTGAAATCAACGCTCAGCGCCCATAGCCGGACGATATCCGCGCCATATTGCTCCATAACCTTGAGCGGACTGACCGTGTTGCCGAGCGATTTCGACATTTTCTTACCAGCTTTGTCCATGGTGAAGCCATGGGTGAGCACTTGGTCATAAGGCGCACGGCCACGTGTCGCGCAGCTTTGCAGCAGCGAGGACTGGAACCAGCCGCGATGCTGGTCGCTGCCTTCGAGATAGAGGTTTGCGGGCCATTGCAGATCGGGCCAGCGACCGCTTTCCAGCACGAATGCGTGGGTGCAGCCGCTGTCAAACCAGACATCGAGGATGTCGGTGACCATCTCGTAATCTTGCGCGTTGTGCGCATCGCCCAGAAATTCGGCCTTGCGCGCTTCGTCCCATGCATCGACGCCTTCTTCGGTGACTGCAGCGACTACGCGCGCGTTGACTTCGGGGTCTTGCAGGTAGGTGCCGTCAGGTTTGACGAACAAAGTGATCGGCACACCCCAAGCGCGCTGACGCGAAAGCACCCAGTCAGGGCGCCCTTCGACCATGGAGCCAATGCGGTTCTGGCCCTTTTCAGGGATAAACTCGACCCGCTCGATCTCGGACATGGCGCGGCTGCGCAGAGTGCCGCCGTCAGCCAAATCCTTGTCCATCGGCACAAACCATTGCGGCGTGCAGCGATAGATCACCTTGGCTTTTGAGCGCCATGAATGCGGGTAGGAATGCGCGTAATCGGCGGAGGCCGAAAGCAGCGCACCCGCTTCGCGCAGGTCTGAGCAGATCGGCCCGTCCGGCGCGTTGAACGGTTTGTTGATGACAGCCCTGCGGCGTTCTTTGCCGTCGGCGTCCTTGTCATCCGCGCCGAGCCATTCCCAATCATCACGGTAACGGCCATCGTCCATAACCGCGAAGACGGGATTGATGCCGTTGGCTTTGCAAAGCTCGAAATCATCCTCGCCATGATCGGGCGACATATGGACAAGGCCGGTGCCGCTCTCAGTTGTGACAAAATCGCCTTCGAGGAAGGGGCGGGGCTTATTGTAGAATTCGCTATCCGGGAAGCGGTCTGCCATCGGGTGCTTGGCGATGGTTCCGGCTAAGTCAGAGCCTTTGCCCTTCCAGACGATTTTTGCTTCGCTTGTGCCCTGAAGCTCACTAGGCATCCGCCCAAAGAATGTGCCGTTTAACTCTTTGGCGACGAGGTAGTGTCCGTGAACTGACCAGTTGGCGGAGTCGTATTCATCTGGTTGGATGAACCTGTCGGCTACATCAACACGGATAAGGTGATACTCAACATCCGCCCCATAGGCCAAAGCCTGGTTCACTGGGATCGTCCAAGGCGTCGTCGTCCAGATCACCGCATGCGCGCCGACCAGTTCTGGGACGGCGCTCTCGACGATCTCAAAGGCCACATCGATCTGCGGGCTATCGGTCAGGTCCTCATATTCAACCTCGGCCTCGGCCAGCGCGGTCTTTTCAACCGGTGACCACATGATCGGCTTTGATCCGCGATAAAGGTTGCCCGCCTCGGCAAACTTCATCAGCTCGGCAACAATTGTCGCCTCGGCCTGAAAATCCATGGTGAGATAGGGATTGTCCCAATCGCCCATGATGCCCAGCCGTTTCAGCTGCTCGCGCTGCGTATCGACCCATTGCTGCGCATAGGCGCGGCATTCGGCGCGGAATTCCTTTGCAGGAACCTCGTCCTTGTTGAGCTTTTTCTTGCGGTATTTCTCCTCGACCTTCCATTCAATCGGAAGGCCGTGGCAATCCCAGCCCGGCACATAGGGCGCGTCTTTGCCCATCAGGTTCTGCGTGCGGCAGACCGTGTCTTTCAGGATGTGATTGAGCGCGTGGCCGATATGCATATCGCCATTCGCATAGGGAGGGCCATCGTGCAGGATGAACTTCTCGCGTCCGCTGCGCGCCTCACGCAATTTCGCGTAGAGATCAATTTCGCGCCAGCGCGCCTCAATGCCCGGTTCCTTTTGCGGAAGGCCGGCTTTCATCGGGAACGCAGTCTTCGGCAGGAAGACCGTATCTTTAAGGTCGCGTGATTGATCAGACATAGCGGATGGCCGTTAGGGCATCTGGCGCGCTCGCGAAACCCTTATTGCATTGCTTACTTTCGGTTGCGCCTGCGCTCCAATGCTGACTGTGCTGCGTCGATTTCTTCCTGAGTTCGATCATCGAAGCTCGGGAACAGCGCCGGCATCGCGGTAAAGCCATCTTCGACCCAGACATATCCGTTGAAACTGGCAGGGATTTCGGTGAGCTGTTCGGGCAGGGTCAGGCCACGCGGAAGGTTCTCTTCGACCGGGCCGATGACGATCACTTTGCCACCATATTCTTCCATCCGCGCAATCAATCGGTTTGGCCAACCCCAGAAGGCCCATTGGTAGTTGAGCGGAACAAGCATGGTCTTGCCTCGGCAACTATCCGGCAAGATTCCAGACCAGCCGAATTTCACATAATCTTCCGAACAGGCGCGCGCCTCTTGCTGGTTCCATGCCCATGCATCGGGGAAGAGTTCGCGGATGCGATTTATCGGGCCGGTATGGCCGTAAAAAGCATCGCCACTTTTTACGGGATCGCGGCCCAATTCTTTGAATTTACCCGCCAGAAGGTCAGCTTCTGATGGGTCTTTCGATTTGAAATTGATCATCAGTCGATCATTGATCCGCTGCGCCTTCACCACCTCTTCGAATGTCGGCATGGCGCCGACAAATTTTCCGCGAAACGGATATGTCCCACCGCGATCGGCGGTGTAGCCATAGCCGATGTCGAGCGCTTTCAATTCTTCCAGCGTCGCATCGCGCACATTGCCGGTTCCATCGGTGCGGCAATCCAGTGTCCAATCATGCCAGACAACGAGTTCATCATCCTTAGTCGGAGCGATATCCACCTCGACCAGCCACGCGCCAAGCTTCTGCGCCCGTTTGATGCTGGGAACGGTGTTTTCAAGGTAGCCATGATAGGGCGCGTAGATCCGGTCCGCGGTACAGGTATCGCGCCCGACGCCAGTCTTGTCATAGATTTGATACAGACCGCGATGCGCGATCAGCTTCGGCGCGCCTTTGGGGTCTGGGGCAAGCCAGCTGGCATTGGTGACGGACAGGATCAGGACGGCGAGCGCAAACGCCATACCGCCCCACAAAGCATATTTTTTCATGAAAGCAGCCGTTTAGCCTCTAAGCAATCGCGCTCCATCTGCTCCATCAGGGCATCAAGGCTGTCGAATTTTGCCTCGCCGCGCAGGAAGTGGTGGAACGCGACTTCGATTTCCTGACCATACAAATCGCCGGAGAAATCGAAGAAATAGGGTTCGAGCAGTTCTTTGGGCGGTTCGAATTGCGGGCGGATGCCGATATTGGCCGCGCCTTTCAATTCCTCACCCGTGCTCAGGATTTTGCCGGTGACCGCATAGACCCCGTATTTGGGCCGCAGATAGGTGTCGATCGCGATATTGGCTGTCGGATAGCCGAGCTTGCGGCCATTCTTGTCGCCATGCTCAACAATGCCGCGGATTGCGAAGGGGCGGGTGAGCAGTTCAGTGGCAAGCTGCGGGTCGCCTTCACGCAAAGCCTCGCGCACGCGGCTGGAAGAGACGATGTCGCCTTGACCCTCAACCGCCTCCACAACGCGGCTGTCGAGGCCCAGCTCTCCACCAAAGGTGCGGAGCAGATCAACATTGCCTTTCGCGCCTTGGCCAAAGGTGAAATCGCCGCCTGTAACGACGCCGAACGCGCCAAAGCGTTTGATCAGGATTTCTGTAATGAAATCCTCTGCGCTGGTGGTTGCGAGTTCTTTGTCGAAATGGAACACCAGCATCGCGGTTGCGCCTGCGGCGAGATACAGTTCCTGACGTTGTTCCAATGTAGTCAGACGGAAAGGCGGCACGTCGGGCTTGAAATGGCGCACAGGATGCGGATCGAATGTGGCGATAATCGACGGGCGACCTTCGTCTTGCGCCCATTTGATCGCTTCGCCCGCCACCGCTTGATGGCCGCTGTGAAATCCATCAAAATTGCCAAGTGCAATCACCGCGCCGCGCAGCGCCTGGGTGATGTCGTCGCGGTGATCCAGCCAGCGCATCAGGCGGCTTCCTGTTCTGGCTGAGCCGGAGGCGGCAGATCTGCAAATGGCTTCAACCCTTCGCCAATCACTCGGATCGCATTGCCGCCCACAACCGCGCGAATTTCCTCTTCGCTGAAACCGGCATCGATCAGGGCTTGCGTGACATGGATCAGCCCGCTTGTGTCGAAGCGCACCAGTACGGTGCCGTCAAAGTCGCTGCCCAAGGCGACATGCTCAATCCCGACCAGATCGCGCACATGCTTCATCGCTTTCGCAATGGCGGCTGGCGAGGTGTCGCACACCGCGCCCTCCCAATATCCGATGCCGATAATACCGCCAGTTTCGGCGACGCCGCGAATGTGATCGTCGCTGAGATTGCGGTTCACATCGCAGGTTGCCTGCACGCCGCCATGGCTGGAGACGACAGGTCGCCGCGCCATGGTCAGAATGTCTGTGACGCACGCGTTGCTGCAATGGGCGATGTCGACGATCATGCCCATATCTTCCATCCGGCGGACGGCCTCGCGGCCCATATCGGTAAGGCCGCCTTTGTCCT
Organism: Erythrobacter sp. F6033; assembly: GCF_023016005.1. Taxonomy (NCBI): domain Bacteria; kingdom Pseudomonadati; phylum Pseudomonadota; class Alphaproteobacteria; order Sphingomonadales; family Erythrobacteraceae; genus Erythrobacter; species Erythrobacter sp. F6033. The sequence goes on from NZ_JALKAZ010000002.1 coordinate 462,622, forward strand.
CGCCATGCATCGATCCGGCGAGCTTGTTGTCGAAGAAATGCGTAAGGCCAGCCATACGCAGCCCTGCGTTGTAAAGGACGTCGAGATTGTCCAAGTCGCCTTCGAGATTGTGGAGCCCTTCGGCGCTGAACAACGCGCCGACTGTTTCCTCTTGAAGCGAGCGAGCCAGCATCAACTGCCCTACATCATCGGCCGTGCGGATCGCTTTTAAGCTCTCTCGTGACCCTGCCACCGCCTCGTCCAGTTTTTGCGCATGATAAAGCGAGCGTTCCAGCAAAGACGTCCATGTGCGCGGAGGTTGCAACTGGCCGAACACCAGCATCGTGATATTGTCGCCATCGGCGCTGTTATTGTCGTAATTCTGGTTCTTCGGGGTTTTGGTGACGCTGGAGAACACTTGCAGCGCAACATTGCCGTCTTGCAGGCGCGGCAGGTCCATATGCCCGTAATCGTGCCGGTCCAGCATATCGCGCTTCCACAGCAGCGTATCGGAATGCAGGTCGACGATTGTTAGAGTGCTGTGCAGTGCGAGCGCGGCATCGCTGACCGGAGGCAATTCCTTGCCATCCACCCGGTTCATATCGCGGTCGACAATGCCGGGCACAAAGATGAAGAATCCGGCTGCCGCCAAGACCAAGAGAAGCCCGAAACCGATCAATATCTTACGCATCACAGATCGTCCCCGCTGCGGCGATAGGTGACGAAGGAATAGGCCGGTCGGTCGCCCTCGGCGGCATGATCCTCGCGCGCTGCCACTTCCCATTCCGCACCAAGCGGCTTCATAAAGGTGTCGCCTTTGAAATCGGCGTGAATTTCGGTGACTTCGATGCGGTGGGCGAGCGGGCGAAACACATCATAGATCGCCGCTCCGCCGACGACGGCAATTTCGCCTGTGTCATTGCCTTGGCTCGCCAAAGCCAACGCGTCTGCGGCCGATCCGACCACTTCCGCGCCTTCGCTGTCCCAGCGTTCTTTGTGGGTCAGCACGATATGGCGGCGACCGGGCAGAAGACCGGGCAAACTCTCGAATGTCTTGCGGCCCATCACCATCGGTTTGCGCATGGTAAGCGCCTTGAACCGCTTTAAGTCAGCGGGAAGGTGCCACGGCAGACTGCCTTCATAGCCAATCGCGCCATTGGCGGCGCGCGCATAGATCAAGACGATTTCAGGTTCTGACATCAGGCTCAGGGCGCTTCGTGGCTTACCCGCGTTACATGGCCCATCTTGCGCCCGTCGCGCGCCTCGCGTTTGCCATAGAGATGCAAATGCGGCTCGCCCTCTTCGGTCAGCATTTGATGCGCGGTGAGAGCATCTTCGCCGACGATATTGCGCATATCGACGCTCGCAAAGCGGGTCGCTGTGCCGCCCAATGGCAGGTCAGCAATGGCACGGATATGGTTTTCGAACTGGCTCGTCGCGGAGGCCTCAATAGTCCAATGCCCCGAGTTATGAACGCGCGGGGCCATTTCGTTGAAGATTGGGCCAGACTTGGTCGCGAAAAATTCGAGGGTCAGCACCCCGACATAGCGCAATGCCTCAGCGGTTTTGGCAGCGATGGCCCGCGCTTCTTCGACTTGCGCTTCGACAAGCTCGCCCGCTGGCAGAACGGAATGCACCAACATGCCGCCCTCGTGCGTGTTGGCCGAACTGTCCCAGAACCGAACCTCTCCATCGCGCGAACGCACGAGGATCACCGAAAATTCGGTCTCGAAATTGACCATGCCTTCGTAAATACAAGTGCGGCCCGGGAAGCGCACGCCTTCCGCCTCATGCGCGGACATGATCCGCCACTGGCCTTTGCCGTCATAGCCATCGCGTGCAGTTTTGAGGATGCCGGGCGACCCGACGCGGTCAATAGCGCGCGCCAAATCGTCATCGCTGTCGACCCGGGCATAAGGCGCGCATTTCGCGCCGAGCAGTTCGACGAATTGCTTTTCGTTAAGCCGGTCTTGGGCGATGCCAAGGGCCTTTGGATGCGGCGCGAGCAGGTTTTCCGGGATTGCTTCGACCGCGGACAGCGGAACGTTTTCGAACTCCCACGTCACCACATCGCATCGTGAAGCAAACGCCGCCAGGGCCTCTTTTTCGCCCCAGCCATTCTCGAAAAAGTCATCGCAGGCAGACGCTGCGACATTATCGCCCGCTGGCGCATAGCCGATCACGCGGTAGCCAAGCTGGATCGCGGCCATCGCCATCATCCGGCCCAGTTGGCCGCCGCCAAGAATGCCGATGGTCGAACCGGGAGGGAGGGGTGCCGTGCCCATCAGTCGACGGGCGTTTCTGCGACGTCGGCACTGCGCGCGGCACGCCAATCTTGAAGCCGCTGCGAAAGATCATCATCGGATAGTGCGAGGATCGCAGCGGCCATTAGGCCCGCGTTCTTCGCGCCCGCTTCGCCAATCGCCAAGGTGCCGACCGGAATGCCGCCGGGCATTTGCGCAATCGACAACAGACTGTCCCATCCAGAAAGCGCCTTGGACTGAACGGGTACACCCAAAACGGGCAAGTGCGTCATCGCGGCGATCATACCGGGAAGGTGGGCGGCGCCTCCTGCGCCAGCAATGATCACATCGAACCCTTCGCCTTCCGCGCCTTTGGCAAAAGCACTCATCCGGTCGGGTGTGCGGTGGGCCGAAACGATGCGCGCCTCATGCTCGACTTCAAGCTCGCTCAAAACCTCGCAGGCGAGCTTCATGGTTGGCCAGTCGGACTGGCTGCCCATCACGATTGCGACTTTTGCGCCCCCATCTTTTGGCATCCGCCCCGTGTCCCTCAGCTGTCTTTCAGATAGTACCGTTCGCCCGGCACCATATTGTCATCGAAATCATAAATGATCGGCTGTCCGGTCGGGATTTCCAAACCGGTAATGTCGTCGTCGGAAATGCCTGACAGGTGTTTCACTAGTGCTCGCAGCGAATTGCCATGTGCTGAAATGATGACTGTTTCGCCGCTGGCCAGCACTGGCAAGATGTCGCTTTCCCAATAGGGCAGGACGCGCTCGATCGTGAGTTTGAGGCTTTCGGTGTAAGGCACATCGATGCCCTCATATCGCGGATCAGCGCCGGGATCATATTCGCTGCCCGGCTCCATCGGCGGCGGCGGTGTGTCAAAACTGCGGCGCCAGATGTGCACTTGCTCATCGCCGTGCTTGTCGCGCGTTTCCTGTTTGTTGAGACCGGTAAGCCCGCCATAGTGCCGCTCGTTCAGGCGCCAATCCTTCGTAACCGGAAGCCACAGCCGCCCCGCTTCGCCGAGCGCCAGATTGAGCGTTTTGATCGCGCGGGTTTGGAGTGAGGTGAAGCAAGTCGTCGGCAAGACGCCTTTGTCTTTCATCAAAGCGCCTGCGGCTTTGGCCTCTTCGATACCCTTCTCTGTCAGGTCGACATCCCACCAGCCGGTGAATCGGTTTTCAAGGTTCCACAGGCTCTGACCGTGGCGAACAAGAATAAGCTTAGGCATTTTTTCTCCGGTCGAGCGGGCGGTTGCGCCCGTTGCAAATCACAAAGAGGCACTAGCCCCCGGCTTCGTCCTTGGAAACCCTGTTATCGTCCGATTCGCTCTGGATTGCGCGCCCTTGCGCCTTTCGCCGCCGCAGGTTTTCGCGCAGTTTCGCCGCCAAGCGCTCCTCGCGCGACAGATTCTTGCTTGTCTCTTCATTCATGCGCAACCCATTGCCGTTAAGTGCGCGATGGTTCAAGGATGGCTTGACAAGACGCGCTGCCCCAACGATAGGCGCGCGTCTCGAAAGAGGGCCGCGGTAGCTCAGTGGTAGAGCGCGTCATTGGTAATGACGAGGCCGAGAGTTCAATTCTCTCTCGTGGCACCATTTCTTTTTATTTTGGTTTCCGTATCCCAGCCGGGATGCGATGTCCGCCCCCGGTGGTTCTGGGCGTTATAAAGATTGCCCATCATCGAGCACAAAATCGGCCCCGGTTACAAATTCTGCTGCGTCGGAGCATAGGAAAAGCAGGGGGCCGTCCAGTCCTTCCTGGCCCATCAACCGGCGCTTTGGGAAACGATTGATCTGTTTCTGGCCATGTTCGGTATCAAACCATTCATCGTTTATGGCCGTGCGGATGTAGCCGGGCGAGATAGTGTTCACGCAGATCCCAGCGCGCGCCCATTCTTTGGCCATACTGCGCGCAGCTTGCACTACGCCCGCTTTGCTGGCGGAATAGGCGACAAGGCCCGGTGAGGGCTCGAACGCTGTAATCGAAGCGATCATCACAATCCGGCCATTGGGCACGCCAGCGGCGATCATCCGTTTCGCGCCTTCGCGGGCGGTGAGGATCGCGCCCTTTAGATTGATCGAAAGCGTCCGTTCGATTTCTTCTTCGCTGGTTTCGGTTGCCATACCTGCTCCGTCTATTCCGGCATTGGCGACCACGGTGTTGATCGTTCCGAAGCCGTCCTCAGCGGCGTCGAAACCCGCTATGATGTCGGCTTCGCGACCGACGTCCATCTCTACTGCACAGGCCTGCGCCCCAATCTCGTCTGCCAAAGCTGTGAGCCGGTCTTTGCGCCGTGCGCCAAGCGCAACATTCGCCCCGTTTGCTGCCAAAATGCGCCCAAATCGTGAGCCAAGGCCCGAAGACGCGCCGGTGATGAGCGCATTGCGCCCGCTAAGATCAACTGAAAGTGTCATGGATCGCTTCCTAAAGACACAGCACGCTTCGCGTCGATAGCTTTCGCACTTCACGCGGCTCATCCAAATGCGCTAGGCCAGCGGCAATCTTGGCTAGAAATGTAAGGGCCCTCATGCATTTTCAACTGACTGACGAGCAGCGCGATCTGCAGGAAACCGCTCGCAAATTTGCCCGCGCGGAATTGCCGGATCTCGCCCGAGATATGGAAGACAAGGACTATCCCGTCCCGCATGATATGCTGCGCACTTATGGCGAGATGGGTTTTCTCGGCGTCAATTTACCCGAGCAATATGGTGGGTTGGGACTGGGTCATATCGAGGCGCTGTTGGTGCTTGAAGAATTCGCGCAGATATCCAACGCTGTCGCTTTTCCGGTGTTCGAAGCGCTGACCGGCCCGGTGCGGACCATTGAGCGGTTTGGCTCTGATGAAATGAAGGCAAAGATCCTTCCCGAAGTCATCAAAGGTGAGAAAATCGTCGCTGTGTCGATGTCCGAGCCGGATGCAGGCACCGCTTTGACCGACCTCAAGACCAAAGCAGTCGCTGATGGCAACGGCTATGTCGTGAATGGCTACAAACGCTGGACCAGCGGCGGCGGGCATTCGGATTATTACGTCACCTATTGCCGGTTCAATGATGACGAAGGCGCGAAGGGCATCGGCGCGATCCTTCTCGAAAAAGATATGGAAGGCATGGAGTTCGGCAAGCGTGAGGAGCTGATGGGCTTTCGCGGAATACCGACTGCCGACTATGCCATCGACAATGTGAAAGTGCCCGGCGAAAACGTCATCATCGGCGCTGGCGGATTTGGCAAATTGATGAGCGCGTTCGGGCTGGAGCGCTGCGGCAACGCGACGCAAAGCTTGGCCGTGGCTGCGGCGGCTCTGGAGCAGGCGCTAGCATACACCCAGGAGCGCGAAGCGTTCGGCAAGCCGATAGTCGATTTTCAGGCGGTGCAGTTAAAGCTCGCCGAAATGGCAATGAAGGTGGAGGCGGCGCGCCTGCTCATCCACCGCGCGGCAGTCAACGCGTCCAGTAACGAAGATGCTCTGCCAAGCGTCTACGAAAGCTCGGTCGCCAAATGCTATGCGAATGAAATTGTACGCGAAGTCACCGCGCTCGGGATGCAGGTGATGGGCGGTTACGGCTACCACAAAGACTATGGCATGGAGCAGCGCCTGCGCGATGCCTATGCGTGGGGCATCGCGGGCGGAGCCATTGATGTGCAAAAGACGAATATCGCCGCGGCGATGATCGGGCGGCGGTTTAATCAGCGCAAATAGAGCGCTTTGCGCTTGCGCAGGCTCGCTGTGTTGCTCATGTAAGGCGGTATGGAAGAGACCGCATCTGAACCAACCACGCCTATCATAGCCAAGAAATTGGCTGATGAAGCAGAGCTCACGCAGCTCCACCCGAACTACAAAACCGCACTGCGTGTCACGGCGACGCTCACATCAATCCCGTTTGTAATCGGCGCGCTGGTGCTTGAAGGGGCGCTGCAGGGGGAATCGCCGCTGCCTTTTGGTGTCATCATCGGCGTTGTCGTCTTCCTTGCATTGATCTTCATCATCCGCTTGCCATCGCGCCGCTATGCCGCGCGTGGGTATCAGATCAGCGCCGACCGGCTGCGCGTGGTGCGCGGCATATTGTGGCGTTCCGACACGGTTGTCCCATTCGGCAGGGTCCAGCATATCGATGTGGACCAAGGGCCGCTCGACCGGTTTTTCGATATTGCCACTTTGACGTTGCACACCGCAGGCAATCACAACGCATCGGTTCATTTGCCCGGCCTCGGCCATGAGCTGGCGACCGAGATGCGTGAGGAAATCCGCGCGCATATCAAACAGGAAAGCATGTGACCGAGCCGTCGCCTACACAAAGCGCCGGCCAACGAACCGCGCCATTGAGTGTTCTGGTCGGCGCGCTGGCTGGCATCAGGAACGCGATCTTTCCAGCGGTGGCCGCGACATTCGGCACCGGTATGAGCGGCTGGGGCCTGTATATCGGCTTTGGTATCGGATTGCTGATCGTCCTTATTGGCGCGATTGCCAGCTACGTAAGCTGGAGACGCCTGACCTACACAATCGGCGCATCGGATATCCGGGTGGAAAGCGGTGTGTTGAGCCGCGCGGCGCGCTCCGTTCCTTATGAGCGAATCCAGGATGTCAGCCTTGAGCAGAAATTGCTCCCGCGTCTTCTGGGCTTGGTCGCGGTGAAGTTTGAAACCGGCGCAGGCGGCGGTGAGGATTTAAGCCTCACCTATCTCACCGAAGAGGCTGGCGAAGAGATGCGTCAGCTTGTGCGGGAACGCCGCGATTCTGCTGATGAAACCGCGATGGCTGAAAATACGGGCGACGCAACCGAGCGCGAACCGGAACCTGAAGACGAAGCCATATTCGCGATGGGTCCGGGCCGTTTGTTCAAATTCGGCCTGTTCGAGTTTTCGCTCGCAGTTTTCGCTGTGCTTGCTGGCTTGGCGCAATATGCGGACGGATTTATCGAGATTGGCGATGCCATCGATATGGCTGGTGGGTGGTTTAGCGACCGCGGCGAAGAAGTCGCTGCACTCAGCATGAGCGTGCAAGTGTTCAGCGCACTCGCAGGATTATTTGCTGTCTTCATCGTCGGCTCTGCGACCGGAATGATCCGCGTTTTCACCCGCGAATGGGGGTTCCTGCTTGAGCGCACGGCGCGCGGATTTCGGCGGCGGCGCGGGTTGTTTACGAAAACCGATGTGGTGATGCCCATTCACCGCGTTCAGGCGCTTACCATCGGCACTCGTATGATCCGGTATAGGTTCGGCTGGCATAATTTGAAATTTGTCAGCCTTGCGCAGGATGCTGGTTCCTCCAATCACGTTGTCGCGCCGTTTGCGCGTATGGACGAGATTGCGACGGTGGTCGCAACCGCTGGTTTCCACCTTCCTGATGAAGCCGCCGATTGGCACCGCGCGAGTGAAGCGTATCGCACGGACAGCATGATCATCGATTCGCTGTTCTTTGTGCTCGCCGCAATCGTTGCAGGCACTGTGCTCGCGATCGTTAATCCCGACTGGTTCACATTGGTCGTCGCGATATTGCTCACTCTCGCCGCGATCTCGGCGGGCGCGGCGCTGTATTCGTGGCAATTCAAGCGGCACACTCTCGACGCAACGCAGATCATGGCCCGCGATGGCATTCTATCCCCCAGCAGCAAGATCGCGACCCGAACCAAGCTGCATTCGGTAGAAGTCGCTCAAGGGCCGATTGCAAGGCGCCGCGGCTATGCGACGCTGCATTTCGGGCTTGCTGGCGGAGAGTTTTCGATTCCCGGCATCCCCGTTGAGCGCGCCCGCAAAGTGCGCAGCGAAGTGCTGGAAACGATAGTCGCTACCGACTTTTCAGAACTCGAAAGCGCTTAAGCTCTGAGGTCTGCCCAGTCAGGGTTCTTGTCGAATTTTCTGGCGACATACGAGCATTGCGGGACGATCTTGAACCCGTGCTCGCGCGCATCCGCGATAAGCCGTTTGACCAGCTGCGCTGCTATCCCGCGCCCGCCGATTTCCGGCGGCACGATGGTGTGGGTCGCAACGCGGACGCCTTCTCCTGCTGGTTCCCAATCGAGGTGGCCAGTGTGTTCTTCCCCGGCGATTTCGGCGACATACCGCCCTCCATGGCCGCGTGCGTGGTGGGTGATGGTGGTTTCGTCTGATGCGCTCATTGTGTCAGCTCCTGCTTGCCAGATTATTATGGACCATTAGAGGCGTTGGGTCATGACAAAGTTCCTCTCCGACAATGCAGCCCCTGTCCATCCGAAGGTGTGGGAGGCGATGCGCGTGGCCGATGAAGCCGACAATCCGTATGACGGCGATGCGCATTCGGCGCAGCTGGACGAACGGTTTACCGATCTATTCGGACGCGAATGCGCTGGGCTTTGGGTCGCCACCGGAACAGCGGCGAATTGTCTTGCTCTCGGAACTATGGTGCACCCGCATGGCGCAGTGGTGTGTCACGAAGAGGCTCATATTGAAGTGGATGAAGGCGGCGCGCCGGGCTTTTACCTTCACGGTGCAAAGCTGATGCTGGCGGGCGGTGAAGGCGCTAAGGTGACGCCGGAGGGCATTGCCGCTCTGATCGATCCGATCCGTGATGATGTGCATCAGGTGCAGCCGCATGCCATCGCGATCACGCAGGCCAGCGAATATGGCCGGACATACGCGCCTAAGGAAATTGCCGCGCTTTCAGCTTTCGCCAAGAAGCGGGGACTGGGCCTTCATATGGACGGTGCGCGCTTTGCCAATTCGGCAGCGTTCTTGGGCGGGTCAGCAGCCAATGCTGCGGGCAATGTCGACAGCCTCGCATTCGGCTTTATCAAGAATGGCGGAATGAGCGCGGAGGCGGTTGTGCTGTTCGACCCCGAGCAAGCCGCGCAGGTCAAATACCGCCGCAAGCGGGCGGGTCATTTGCAATGCAAAGGTCGTTATCTCGCCGCTCAAATTCTCGCGATGCTCCATGGTGATCTGTGGCTCGAAAATGCGCGCCATGCCAATGCAGCGGCGCAGGATATTGCGAGCGGTTGCACAGAGCGTTTGATGCACGCGGTCGAGGCGAACGAGCTGTTTGTGCGGCTCTCGCCCGAAGAGCGCGAGGCGCTGCGCAGCCAAGGTTTCGAATTCTACGATTGGGGCGACGATGCCGCTCGTTTTGTAACGGCCTGGAACACCCGCGCCGAGGATGCGAGCGCGCTGGGCAAGGCAATCGCCAGCCTGTGAGCATTGCCCAAACGCCCATGCTGAGCTGGCGGGTTATCCTGCCATTTATCCTCACCGGTTCGATCTGGGGATCGACGTGGTTTGTCATCACCGGGCAGATCGACGGAGTGCCCGCAGCGTGGTCGGTATTTTACCGCTTCGCGCTGGCGACCCCTGCGCTATTTCTGGTCGCGTTCCTGATGAAACGTCGACTGATCCTGACGCGGCCCGAACACAAGCTCGCCGCGCTGGTGGGCATATTCCAGTTCAGCGGTAACTTCCTCTTTGTCTATCATGCAGAGCTGTATGTGACGTCGGGCATTGTGGCGATGATGTTTGGCTTGCTGATGGTGCCCAACGCGCTGTTCGGGCGGGTGTTTCTGGGCGAGAAAGTCCAAAGCGGTTTTATGATCGGCAGCGCTGTGGCGATCGTCGGTGTGCTTCTGCTGCTCGTGCATGAATGGCGCGCCAATCCGAATGCGGGTGTTGTCGGCGGCAACGTTGCGCTGGGCATCGGGCTAGCGTTTCTGGGCATTCTCGCGGCGTCGCTTGCCAATGTGATCCAGGCCAATCCCACTGGACGCGCTGTGCCGATGGTTAGCCTGCTTGCTTGGGCGATGCTTTACGGCACGGTCTTCGATCTAGGGTTTGCATTCCTGACGGCTGGCCCGCCGCCCGTTCCGACAAGCGGCACCTATTGGGCGGGCATCGTCTATCTCGCGCTGATCGGTTCAGTGGTGACATTCCCGCTGCATTACAATCTGGTGCGCGAGATCGGCGCGGGACGCACGGCCTATAATTCGATCCTGACAATCTCTGTCGCCATGGCGATTTCGACCCTGTTCGAAGACTACCGCTGGACCGCGCTGACTATCGGCGGAATGGTGCTGGCGGTGATCGGAATGGTTGTCGCTTTAAGAGCCAAGCAGCGCCGCTAGCCCCTCAACATAGGTCGGATACTTCGGCTCCCAGCCGAGAACACGTTTTGCCTTGCCATTGGCGACGCGGCGGTTCTCTGAATAGAATCCGAGCGCCATTTTGGACAGATTGGCTTCCTCCAATGTTTGCAATGGCGGCGGCTCCAACCCCAATAACTGGCAAGCATGCTCCGTCACCGCGTTTCCGCTGGCTGGGAGGTCGTCGCCCAGATTGTATGCCCCTGCAGGCGCATCGCCGGTAAGCGCCGCGACCACGCCGCTTGCAATGTCATTAACATGCACGCGGCTGAAAACCTGACCCGGCATATCGATCCGCCGCGCTTTGCTGTCTTGCACGCGATCCAGCGCGCTGCGGCCCGGACCGTAAATGCCCGGCAGGCGAAACACTCGCGCTCCCAATTCCACCCAAAGAGCATCCGCATCTGACCGCGCACTGCGCCGGCCCGTTCCTGTAGGGGACGTTTCGTCGACCCAGGCGCCTTTCTGGTCCCCGTAGACCCCCGTTGAGGAGAGGTAGCCATACCACGCCTCTCCGAAGTCCCGCCCATAAGTATCGAGCACCGGATCAAGGCCGCTTTTGCGATCAGGCGGGACGGAGGAAAGAACGTGGGTGGCTTTACCCAAGGCGGTCTTCACCGCCGCAGCGTCAGCAAAATCGACATCGCCGTCGCTGCCGGTTGCGCTGACATCCCAGCCGCGTTTTCGCATTGCTGCTGCGATCCGCTTTGCGGTGTAGCCAAGGCCGAAAATCAACAAATGTGCCATGTAGCGAACCATGCTGCTGGACTGGCGCGCAAATCAACCTAAATCATCACGCCATGGACATCGCAACGACACCGACAAACCCCGAAGGCAACCCTGAACTGGCGGATGCCGCCCCTTCGCCGGCAGAGCCGCCGGTAATCCTCCGCAAGGATTACACGCCGTTTCCATGGCGGGTGCCGCAGACAAAGTTGGCCTTCGGCCTCGGCGTTGAGACGACAAAGGTGGTGGCTACGCTAAACGTCGAACGCAATCCCGATGCCGAGGCGACGCAGGAACTCCGCCTCAACGGTGACAGTCTGAAAGCGGATGCGGTTTTGATCGATGGCGAACCTGCTGCTGATTGGACCATGGACGGCCCCGACCTGGTCGTCACGCTTCCGGGCAAAAGCCACGAAGTCACTATCGAGACCACTATCGATCCAAGCGCGAACACGACCCTGATGGGTCTCTATGCTTCAAATGGAATGCTCTGCACCCAGTGTGAGGCCGAGGGTTTCCGCCGGATCACGTTCTTCCCTGATCGCCCTGATGTCCTGTCGACCTACACGGTGCGAATGGAAGGGCCGAAAGATCAGTTCCCGATCCTGCTGTGCAACGGCAACAACACGGCCTCTGGTGATGGTGAGAACGGAACGCATTGGGCCGAATGGCATGACCCATGGCCAAAGCCTTCCTATCTTTTCGCGCTGGTCGCGGGCGATCTAGTGGCGAATTCGGGCACATTCACGACGATGAATGGCCGAGTGGTCGAATTGAATGTCTGGGTCCGCGCAGAAGACTTGCCGCGCACCGATCACGCGGTTGAGTCGCTCAAGAAATCAATGAAGTGGGACGAAGAGACATTCGGGCGCGAATACGATCTTGACCTCTACAACATCGTTGCCGTCAGCGATTTCAATATGGGCGCTATGGAGAATAAGGGTCTGAATGTCTTCAACACGAAGTACGTTCTGGCTGACACCGACACCGCGACCGATGCGGATTTCGACGCGGTCGAAGGTGTGATTGCGCATGAGTATTTCCACAATTGGTCGGGCAACCGGATCACCTGCCGTGACTGGTTCCAGCTGAGCCTGAAAGAAGGCTTCACCGTTCTGCGCGATCAGCTGTTCAGTCAGGATATGCAGGGCGAGGCTGTGAAGCGGATCGAGGATGTGCGCATCCTGCGAGCGGCGCAATTCCCCGAAGATGCGGGGCCGCTGGCGCACCCAATCCGGCCCGATAGCTACCGCGAGATCAGCAACTTTTACACCGCGACAGTCTATAACAAGGGCGCCGAAGTTATCCGCATGATGCGCACCATGGCGGGCGAGGAAAAGTTCCGCGCTGGCACCGATCTCTATTTCGACCGGCACGATGGCGAAGCCGCGACGTGCGAAGACTTCATCACCGCTATCGAAGACGGTGCGGGGCTTGAGCTTGCGCAATTCCGCCGCTGGTATCGTCAGGCGGGCACGCCGCGTGTCGAGGTCAGTCAGGAACTGGCCGGTGACGGTCTGGCGGTGACACTCAAACAGACAGTGCCGCCCACGCCGGGGCAGGATGTGAAAGGCGCGATGCCCATTCCGCTGCGCGTCGCGGTCCATTGCCGTGAGACAGGCGCGATTGGCGCGGAGCAGCTCATAGTGCTCACAGGTGATGAAGAGAGGTTCACTCTTCCTCTCTCCGGCCCTGTGCCGGTGCTGTCGATCAATCGCGGCTTTACCGCGCCAGTTGTGATCGAGCGCGATCTGGAGCGCGATGATCTTGTCTTCCTCGCGGCATCCGATGATGATCCTTTCGCGCGCTATGAAGCGATGCAGGAACTCGTTGTGAAACATCTGGTTGCGGCTGCCAGCGGTGATTTGGATGAAGCAGGCCGCGCGGCTGGGAAAACCGCAATCGGCGATGCGATGCGCGCGATTGTGACGGATGGCGATCTGGACGACAGCATGCGCGGCGAGCTGATGACGCTGCCAAGCGAGACCTATCTGTTCGAGGCAATGGCAACCGGCAATCGCAAGGCCGATCCCGGCGCAATCCACAATGAGCGCGAGCAGTTGAAGGCGGCGATTGGTTTCACGCTTAAGCGCGAGCTTGAAAGCCTTTATGCCCGCGTTGTCGATGTTTCCTTTGACGATCCCGCCGGACGCGGTGCGCGCAAAGTGAAGTCGATCATCGCCGGTATCTTCGCTGCCAGCGATCCTGAACGGGCTGCGATTATGGCCGCACGCCAGTTTGACGAGGCGGACAATATGACCGACCGCCAAGGCGCGCTGATGGTGCTGTGCGGCCTTGAAACGCCAGCCCGCGCAGAGCGGCTTGCCGCGTTCTACGATCGCTATCAATCGAATGCGCTGGTGGTCGACAAATGGTTCACGCTTCAGGCGCTATCGCTGCATGGTGATGTGCAAGAGCATGTGAAGGCGTTGGCCGAGCATCCTGATTTCACCATGAGCAACCCGAACCGTGTTCGCTCGCTCTACATGGCCTTTGCGGGCAATCCGCAGGGTTTCCATGCTGTCGATGGCTCGGGCTATAAACTGATCGCCGACGTGATCCTCGCGCTTGATCCAATCAATCCGCAAACGGCGGCGCGATTTGTCCCGGCGCTTGGCCGTTGGAGGCGGATCGAATCGGTTCGCGCCGGCCTGATGAAAGCGGAACTAGAACGGATCAGCCGGGCCGAAGGGCTATCGCGCGATACGTTCGAGCAAGTCACACGATCTCTCGAAGGCTAAGGCGGTTCATGGCGGCTGATCCGGCACCGTTCGACATTACCACGGCGGCCGCGCTTGATCGCGTGCCGCACGGTTTTTTCGGCAGCAGCGGCGGCGCACATCAATTCGGTTATGGCGGTGACGGTGAGGCCGAGCATATCCGCAAGACCCGCGCGATGGCTGCCAATGCCATTGTTACTGACGGACATGTCGTAACCCCGCATCAGGTCCACTCGCCAGATGTAGTTACTGTCACAGAGGCATGGGAAGACTCGGTCGCCGGCCGCCCCGTCGCAGACGCTTTGGTCACCGCTCAGCGTGGCATCGTGCTTGGTATAGTGACCGCGGATTGTGCCCCTGTCCTTTTTGCAGACGCACAAGCGGGGATCGTTGGTGCGGCTCATGCCGGATGGCGCGGCGCACATGGCGGCGTTATCGAAAACACCGTCGCAGCGATGGAGGCACTTGGCGCAAACCGGGCCAACATCGCCTGCGCAATCGGTCCTACGATTGCGCAGGCGAGTTATGAGGTGGACGAGGCGTTCCTCGCGCACTTTACCGATGGCGACGCGGTGCATTTCACGCCTGCTCCGGAAAGGGAGGGGAAACCAAGATGGCAATTTGATTTACCATCCTACTGCATCGCCCGTTTGACGGCATCGGGTGTCGGAATCGTGGAGAACATTGCCCGCGATACCTACGGCGAATCTGCGCGTTACTACTCTTATCGCCGCGCAACGCAGCGCAATGAGGCCAATTATGGGCGGCAAATCAGTATGATCTCGGTCGGTTGATCCGTTGCAGGAACGCTACGGCACTCGGTTCTTGCACCAAAGTGAACAATCAGTGCTCAAAACACGGTTGGATTTCGCCGCGTTTCTGTCTATTGGCGCGGCGAGCCGGAACGTATAAGCGACCAAAGGTCTTCGGTTTTTAACTTTCAGGGGATGTCGTATGCGACGCATTCTCCGATTGGATAAACAGTTTAACTTCAATCCCGCGTTGGCGAAGCGTCAATCGTGGGCACACTAGCAAGGTAAGGCAAGATGGCTGAAACAAGCGGAGCCGGAACTGTAGAAAGCACTGCTGACGCAGGCGAAGAAGGCGTACGTCGCCGCGATTGGATCCATATCGCGGCGCTGGGTACTGCCGGAGTTGGCGGAGCATCGGTGATCTTTCCGCTGGTTAGCCAGATGGCTCCTACGGCTGACGTTTTGGCTGCAAGCACGACCGAAGTTGATGTTTCTCAAGTTCAGGTCGGCCAGTCGATCAAATCGGTTTTCCGCGATCAGCCGCTCTTCATCAAGCGTTTGACGCCTGAAGAAATTGCAGCGGCCAATGAAGTTGATGCAGGATCACTGCGTGACCCGGAGACTCTTGCCGATCGTACGCAAGAAGGCCACGAAGACATTCTGGTCACGATGGGCGTTTGCACCCACCTCGGCTGCGTGCCTCTAGGCGCTGCCGAGGGCGAGAACAAAGGCGAATTTGGCGGCTATTATTGCCCGTGTCATGGTTCGCACTACGATACCGCCGGCCGCATTCGCAAAGGCCCTGCGCCAACCAACCTTACCGTTCCTGATTACGCATTCAACGGCGATGTCATCCGCGTCGGCTGATGTTGCGCAGTTGATACGAACACACTGATTTCACGCTGAGAACCGAGAGACCATTATGAGTTTTGCCTGGGCCAAGCAGTACGAACCGAAAAGCGACTTCACCAAGTGGATTGACGAGAAGCTGCCTTTGCCGCGCCTCGTCTACAACGCAATTGGTGCGGGCTATCCGGTTCCGCGCAACCTCAACTATATGTGGAATTTCGGCGTGCTCGCCGGTTTCTGCCTTGTGCTGCAAATCGTCACCGGCGTCATACTGGCGATGCACTATGCTTCGAACACCGAAGTTGCCTTCGGTCAGGTTGAGCACATCATGCGCAACGTAAACTGGGGCTGGATGATGCGGTATGCGCACGCCAACGGCGCCAGCTTCTTCTTCATCGTGATCTATCTGCACATCTTCCGTGGCCTGTATTATTCGTCGTACAAGGCACCGCGCGAAATGATCTGGCTGCTCGGTGTGGTCATCTTCCTGCTTATGATGGCGACCGCCTTTATGGGGTACGTCCTGCCATGGGGTCAGATGAGCTTCTGGGGCGCGAAAGTGATCACCGGCCTGTTCGGCGCGATCCCGTTCATTGGTGAGCCGCTGCAGGTTTGGCTCGTCGGTGGCTATGCCCCGAACGATTCAACCCTGAACCGCTTCTTCTCGCTGCACTTCCTGCTGCCATTTGTGATTGCTGGTGTGGTTATCCTCCACATCTGGGCGCTGCACATTCCGGGTTCGTCGAACCCGACTGGCGTCGAAGTGAAGAAGGAAAGCGACACTGTTCCGTTCCACCCGTATTACACGGCGAAAGACGGCTTTGGCCTTGGCGTGTTCCTGATCGCGTTCACCTTTATGGTGTTCTTCCTGCCGAACTTCTTGGGCCACCCGGACAACTACATCGAAGCCAACCCGCTTTCGACACCGGCGCACATCGTTCCGGAATGGTACTTCCTGCCGTTCTACGCGATCTTGCGTGCCTTCACAGGCGATTTGACAATCCCGTTCACGGGCATCGTATTGGTGCAGGCCAAGCTGCTTGGTGTGATTGCAATGTTCGGTTCGATCCTGGTCTGGTTCTTCCTGCCATGGCTCGATAAGAGCCCAGTGCGTTCGGGCCACTACCGCCCGATGTTCAAGAAGTTCTTCTGGTTTGGCCTGATCCCGACAATGATCGTCCTTACGATCTGCGGCGGTGCACCGGCTGAAGAGCCATATGTTCTGCTGAGCCAGATCTTTACGGCGTACTATTTCATGCATTTCCTGGTGATCTTGCCGATCATCAGTCAGATCGAAGTGCCCAAGCCATTGCCGTTTTCGATTACCGAAGCGGTCCTTGGTTCGGATGAAGAACCCGCCGCGCAGCCCGCGTAAACACACGGTCACGCCCATTTTACTGACCCGATAACGAGAAAGAGTTAGGTCATGACAATCCGTCTAGCAGGCATTCTGGCAGGTATCGGCATCACCGCCGTGCTGGTCTTCTGGTCGCTGGTTCCCGGCGTAGTCAATCTGGTTTCCGGCCCTCCAGCCGAAAAGTCAGCGTATTACGTATTCAAGGAAAAACCGGTCGCGCCTGAAGGCGGTTTCTCTTTCGCAGGCCCGGTTGGCAAATGGGACTACGCTCAGCTGCAGCGTGGCTATTCCATCTACAAGCAGGTCTGTTCAGCGTGCCACGGGCTGAAATATGTCGCTTTCCGCAACCTTGAGGAACTCGGCTATAGCGAAGAGCAAGTTCGCGCAGAGGCGGCGACCTGGCCCGTTCCGGGCATCGATCCTAACACTGGCGAAGCAGTCCTTCGTCCCGGCTTGCCGACAGATTACTTCCCGAACCCGTATCCGAACAACGTTGCCGCAGCGGCTGCAAACAACAATGCGATCCCGCCTGATCTTACGTTGATGACGAAAGCGCGCAAAGACGGTTCGAACTATGTGTATTCGCTGCTGAACGGCTATGTTGAGCCCGATCCCGAAAAGCTCGCGGCGGCTGAAGCGAACGGCTTTGAAACGCCAGAGGGTCTGTATTTCAACCCATGGTTTGAAAACGTAAACTTGGCGATGGCACCGCAGCTTGTCGAAGGCGCGATTACTTATGATGACGGAACCGAAGCAACCGTGCCTCAGATGTCAGCCGACATCGCGGCGTTCCTGACTTGGACGGCTGAACCGACCTTGATCAAGCGGAAGCAGACCGGTTGGGCAGTCATCCTGTTCCTGCTGTTTGCCACCAGCCTTGCTTACATGTCGTACAAACAGGTTTGGGCTGGCCAGAAGCCAAAGAAAAAGTAAGCACTCTATCTGAGTGATGCATCCAAACGCCTCGGTGTTCCTCGTGGATACCGGGGCGTTTTGCTTTGTTCACGCGCGCCTTTGAAGGGAATTCCAAATGACTGCCGAGCCGCTTTCGCCTGATGAACTGAAAGCGCTGGTGCGTACGGTGCCTGATTTTCCCGAACCCGGTATTCAATTCCGCGATATCACCACTTTGATTGGCCATCCCAAGGGTATGGCCTCAAGCGTCCGCCACCTTGCCGCTTTTGCAAGAGCATGTGGAGCCCAGAAAATCGCGGGTATGGAAGCGCGTGGTTTTATCTTCGGCGCCGCTGTGGCGGTCCAGCTGGGCGTAGGGTTTATTCCTGTCCGCAAGCCCGGCAAACTCCCGATCAAGACTATCGGCATTGACTACGCGCTTGAATACGGGACCGACCGGCTAGAGGTTGATCCCGGCGCGATCGGCGACGGCGAAAGAATCGTCATTGTTGACGATCTCATTGCAACAGGCGGTACCGCTCTCGCCACAGCACAATTGCTGCGCGATGCAGGCGCTGTTGTTGACGATGCTCTCTTTGTGATCGACTTGCCGGATCTCGGCGGAGCGTCGAAACTTCGCGAGGCAGGCGTTGGAGTTCAAGCACTTATGGAATTTGAGGGCGACTAGTGCTGTAAAGTCTGTAAATACGTTGCAGTGCCAGTAGCGCACGACGTCTGGATCTGTTGCAAGAGCGCGGGGAAGCTGAAGAAAGCATGGAATCGCAAGCGCTTGTTATTGCCACTATTGGTGTTCTCGGTGTCGGGGCGCAATGGATTGCCTGGCGCACAGGCTGGCCAGCGATTGTGCTGATGCTTGCCGCAGGTTTCCTTGCGGGGCCTGTCGCTGGTGAGCTCGGATTTCGGCTTTTGGATCCAGAGGCGGCGTTTGGCGATTTGCTTGACCCGGCGATCGGTATTGGCGTCGCGCTTATCCTGTTCGAAGGCGGTTTGAGCCTTGATCTGAGAGAATTGCGCCATTCGGGCAGCGCTGTGTGGAGGTTGGCGACCATTGGCGTCGTTGTCGGATGGGCGCTCGGCGCGCTCGCTGCCAGCCAAATTGCGGGGCTTGCATGGCCGGTGGCCGTGCTGTTCGGAGGAATCCTGATCGTCACCGGTCCCACGGTCGTGATCCCGTTACTACGACAGGCCAAAGTGCAGGCACGCCCCAATTCGATCCTGAAATGGGAAGGGATCGTAAACGATCCAACCGGCGCCCTGTGTGCCGTCATCGCCTATGAATATTTCCGCCGTGTCGCTGAAAGCCCCAATGCTTCATTGGCTGAGGTGGTCCCGCCATTGATCATCGCCGCAATTCTGGCAGGGTTGATTGGCTATGCCGCCGCGCGCTTTATCGCATACGCTTTTCCGCGCGGAGCAATCCCGGAATATCTAAAGGTCCCCGTTCTCTTCATCACCGTGATTTTCGTGTTTGTTCTTACCAACAAGATCGAACACGAAGCCGGCCTTGTCGCAGTGACAGTGATGGGCATCACGCTCGCAAACACCGGCTTTTCCAGCATCAGATCAATCCATCCGTTCAAGGAAAACGTCGCCGTTCTGCTCGTTTCGGGCATCTTCATTTTGCTATCGGCGAGTTTGAGCTGGAGTGACTTGGTTTATCTCGATCCGACAACCGAAGTCGGTTTGCGGTTCGTGTTGTTCCTGCTGGCACTGCTGTTCTTGGTCCGACCGCTAACAGTCTTGATCAGTCTGCTCGGTTCGGATGTCCCGTGGAACGAGCGGCTGTTTGTTGCCTGGATCGCTCCCCGAGGCATCGTTCTTGTCGCTATTTCGGGCCTCTTCGCGCTTCGCCTCGCTGATTTGGGGTATAGCGATGGGCAGGTGCTTACCGCCCTAAGCTTTGCGGTTGTGGTGACGACGGTCATTGCTCACGGCTTCAGCATCAATTTGGTCGCCAAATGGCTTAAGGTAAAAGGCACTTCGCGACCGGGGCTGCTCATTGTCGGTTCGACCCCTTGGACAATCGCTTTGGCCAAAGAAATGCAGGCGTTGAAGACACCGGTGATGGTGGTTGATTCCAGTTGGCAACGCCTAGGCGCTGCGCGGCGCGAAGGTCTCCCATTTTATCACGGCGAGATCCTGAATGAGGCGACCGAGCACAACCTCGACCTTGCACCGTTCCAGGTGCTCGTCGCGGCCACCGATAACGAGGCGTATAATGCGCTTGTATGCAATGAATTTGCCCACGAAATTGGCCGCGACAGCGTCTACCAGCTTGGCGAAAGCGGTGACGAGGACGACAAACACGCATTGCCCGAAAGCATTCGCGGAAGAGCGCTGTTCGAAAGCGGGTTCGGCGTCACCGATGTGAGCGAGCGCCAGCAAGAAGGCTGGGTGTTCCGCAAAACCAAACTGTCTGATGAGTTTGATTTTGAAAAAGCGCAGGAAACAATGCCTGACAGTGCAAATGTCCTTTTGTTGGTGCGGAGCGGCGGCAATTTGCGCTTTTTCACGCATGCCGCTCGGCCAGAACCGCGCGCAGGCGACACCGTAATCTCGTTCACACCGGCGCAGCAGATGACGCCCGAGGAACAAGTGGCCAAACGCGCGGCGAAAGAGGCCGGCAAGACCAAGAATGAACCGACACAAGCAAAGCCGCAGGCAACATGATCACTTCAAACGAGATACTGATGAGAATCACCGCACCAATTCTTGCCTTGGGTTTGTTCGCCGCGCTTGGTGCTTGCAGCAATCAGACAAATGATGCTCCGGCCGATGGCGATCCCGCCGCGAGTGAGGCCACACCCAGCGTAGATGCGCCAGTCTCGATTCTGCGCCCTGATGTTGAACAGCCGGAATTGCCAGCGGAGTTGTTGGAGCCTCTCAACGTGACAATCGGATTTCCATCTGGCGGGGATGAGATTGACATAGCGGCCAGCGCTGCTCTTGAGGAGGTACTTGCCTCTGAACAGGTGGCAGATGGTGGGTTGATAACCTTACGTGCCCATAGCGACGCCGCCGGTAGCGATGCCGTGAACCTGCGCGCTTCCCAGCTTCGCGGTGACGCTGTCAGGGATTGGCTGATAGAAAAAGGCGTCGCCGAAGACCGCGTTAAAGTGATTGCTTTCGGCGAACAAAATCCGACTGAACCCAATGCTAAGCCAGATGGTTCTGCCAATGACGCAGGACGTGCGGCAAATCGGCGTGTTGAGGTGGAAGTGTCAGTGATTGAACCTGACGGAGCAGAAGCTCAGGCGAGCTCCCAACCTGCCACAATCGACTAGCTATCCATAGATCTGACGAGGCCGAGTATCTGGTCCGCATATTCGGGGCGGCAGATTAGGAGGTCAGGTAGAAAAGGATCGGCCCTGTTGTAGCGAATGGGCGAACCATCGATCCGTGAACAATGCAGCCCATGGGCAGCGGCAACCGCGACGGGCGCGCAGCTGTCCCACTCATACTGCCCGCCCGAATGCAGATACACTTCCGCTTCACCGCGCACGACAGCCATCGCTTTTGCGCCCGCACTGCCCATGCCGACCAGCTCGCCGCCCATCGCCTCGGCAACGGCAACGGCTTCTTTTGCAGGGCGTGTGCGGCTGACTAGAAAACGAGGCGCGTGGGCCGGTTCTGGCAGCGTGCCCAACCGATCTGTGCGGACAACAGTTCCGCCATCGAGGTCGGGCAAAGCCACCGCGCCAATTTTTGCCACACCGCCGACTGATAGGCCAACATGCACAGCCCAATCGCTGCGCTGTTCGCCGTATTCGCGGGTCCCGTCGACAGGATCAACAATCCAGACCCGCTCCTGAGCAAGGCGGTCAGAATTGTCCTTTTCTTCTTCGGACAGCAAACCGTCTTCGGGCCGCTGCGCGCGCAGAGCGTTGCAAAGGAATTCATTGGCTGTTGCATCACCAGCTTTGCCCAGCGCCTTGCCTTCGAACATCCTGCTTTCGCGGACTTCGATCAGAATGCGGCCTGCCACCTCGGCAAGGTGGGCGGCCAGTTCGGCGTCGGTCATAGTCGCGGCACTCATTTCAACGGAAGGATTTGCGAGATGATGTATTCCGCCGCCTCAACGGGAGTCATGTCCACTGTATTGACGGTGATTTCGGCGTTCTCCGGCGCTTCATACGGGCTGTCGATGCCCGTGAAGTTCTTTAGTTCACCGCTTCGGGCTTTCTTGTAAAGACCCTTCACATCGCGCTGCTCTGCAACCTCAAGAGGAGTGTCTACAAACACTTCGATGAACTCGCTTTCCGATAACATTTCGCGAACCATCTGACGTTCAGCGCGGAACGGCGAGATGAATGCGGTGAGGACGATCAATCCGGCATCGGTCATCAATCTGGCGACCTCACCAATGCGGCGAATGTTCTCGATCCGGTCAGTTTCGGTAAAGCCCAGATCCTTGTTCAGCCCATGGCGGACGTTGTCGCCGTCCAGCAAGAACGTATGGCGGTTCATCAGAGCGAGCTGCTTTTCCACTTCATTGGCAATCGTCGACTTGCCCGAACCGGAAAGACCAGTGAACCACAGCACGCGCGGCTTCTGGTTCTTCATAGCAGCGTGATCATCGCGCGTGATCGTCGTCGGCTGCCAATGGACATTCTGCGCGCGGCGCAAGCTGAATTCTATCATCCCGGCCGCGACGGTGGCGTTGGTGAACTTGTCAATCAGGATGAAGCCACCCAACTCACGCGACTTGGCATAAGGTTCGAATGTGATCGGCCGGTCGGTCGCAAACTCTGCCACTCCAATGGCGTTCGGCCCCAGCGTCTTTGCCGCCAAATGTTCGAGGCTGTTCACGTCGATTTCGTATTTCGGCGACTGAACAGTTGCGGTGACCATTTGACTGCCGATTTTCAGCCAATACCCGCGACCCGGTTTCATCGCAGTCTCGTCCATCCACACGATTGTCGAGCAGAATTGATCTGAGGCTTCGGGTGGATCGCCCGCTGCAGCTATCACGTCACCGCGGCTGCAATCGACTTCGTCTTCGAGCGTGAGCGTGACAGATTGGCCCGCTACTGCTTCGTCCAGATCCCCATCGAATGTCGTGATGGTTTTGATTGTGCTCGTCTTGCCTGCAGGCACAATCCGGACAGGATCGCCTGTTTTGACGGTGCCACTGGCGATTAGTCCCGCAAATCCGCGGAAATCGAGGTTCGGACGGTTCACCCATTGCACCGGCATGCGGAATGGTCGTTCCTGAGCGGCTGCGCTGGCCAGATCGACATTTTCAAGATGATCAATCAGAGCCGGACCGGAATACCACGGCGTATTATCAGAAGGCGCAGCAGTGATATTGTCGCCCTTAAAGCCAGAAATCGGGATTGCAGTGAAATCCTCAATGCCGACTTCTTTGGCAAACGCTGCATAGTCATCGACGATCGCATCAAAGGTGGCCTGATCGTAATCGACGAGATCCATCTTGTTTACGGCCAAAACCACATGTTTGATGCCAAGCAAGTGCACGAGATAGCTATGGCGCCGCGTTTGAACGAGCACGCCTTTGCGCGCATCGACGAGGATTACAGCGAGATCAGCGGTTGACGCGCCGGTGACCATGTTGCGAGTGTATTGTTCGTGTCCCGGCGTGTCTGCGACGATAAATTTGCGCTTTTCGGTTGTGAAAAACCGATAGGCGACGTCGATCGTGATGCCTTGTTCGCGTTCAGCGGCGAGGCCATCCACGAGCAGCGCAAAGTCAATCTCTTCGCCCTGTGTCCCGACCTTCTTGCTGTCGCTTTCCAGTGCGGCCAATTGATCTTCGAAGATCATCTTGGAATCGTAAAGCAATCGTCCGATCAGCGTCGATTTGCCATCATCCACGCTGCCGCAGGTGATGAAGCGCAGCAGGCTCTTATGCTGGTGCTGGTCAAGATAGGCGTCGATGTCCTCGGCAATGAGGCTGTCGACTTGGAAGCTGGAGTCTTGAGCGGTCATCAGAAGTACCCCTCCTGCTTTTTGTCTTCCATTGAGGCGGACTGACCTTTGTCGATCGCGCGTCCCTGACGCTCTGACCCGGTGGCGAGCAGCATTTCCTGAATGATCAGGTTCATATCGGTCGCCTCGCTTTCCGTCGCCCCGGTCAACGGGTAGCAACCAAGCGTGCGGAACCGAACGGAGCGCTCCACCGGCTCCTCGCCGTTTTCGAACCGGAAGCGATCATCATCAACCACCAGGAGCAATCCATCTCGCGTCACCGTTGGGCGTTTTTGCGACAGATACAGCGGCACGATGTCGATTTTTTCCAGTGCAATATACTGCCAGATGTCGAGCTCGGTCCAATTCGAGATCGGGAAAACCCGAATGCTCTCATCTTTGCTTTTCTTTGCGTTGTAGAGATTCCACAACTCGGGGCGTTGATTTTTGGGGTCCCAACGGTGTGATGCGGTTCGGAAGGAGAACACTCGCTCTTTGGCGCGCGCTTTCTCCTCATCACGGCGTCCGCCACCAAATGCCGCGTCGAAACCGTTTTCTGTCAAAGCGCGTTTCAGTGGATCGGTGAGTTGTGCCTGAGAATACAGCGCACTGCCGGTGTCGAACGGATTGATCCCTTGCTCCTCGGCGTCTTCATTCTGAGCAACGATCAGCTCAAGGCCGTATTCCTTCACCGTCTTGTCGCGGTGCTCCAAAAGCGCCTGAAAATCCCATCCGGATGCCACATGGAGCATCGGGAAGGGAGGAGGTGACGGATAGAATGCTTTGCGCGCAAGGTGCAGCATCACTGACGAGTCCTTGCCCACCGAATACAGCATGACTGGGTTTTCGGCTTCGGCGACGACTTCGCGGAAGATATGGATGCTTTCGGCTTCTAGCCGTTCAAGATGGGTGAGGTTTCGCATGAAATGTCAGCTAGAGCCTATGCGTTGTTCAGCAAACCAAGAAAAGTTTGGGGACCGCCAAGCTCTGGAGCGGGTAAGGGGAATCGAACCCCTCTAGCCAGCTTGGAAGGCTGGAGCATTACCACTATGCTATACCCGCATCTGAGGCCTGCGCCTTTGCCATCATAGGCAGCGCTGCGTCAATGCGAATTATCCAACAGCCATATTGTCAATCAACCGAGTTTTCCCGATCCGCGCCGCCACCAGTATTCGCGCCGGTCGACCTTCGAGCGTCTCGAGTGGCTTTAATGTCTGAGAATCTACGACTTCAATGTAGTCGACTTCGAACCCTGAAAGCTGCAAGTCATCAGCGATTACGGACTTCGCAAGCCATATCTCTTGTTCGCCCTCTCCAATTAGTTTTGCCGCACGCGCAAGAGTTGAAGGCAGAATCGCGGCTGCCTCTCGGTCGGCTCGCGAGAGATACCGGTTCCGGCTCGACATCGCGAGGCCATCGGCTTCGCGCACCGTCGGCACACCAATGATCGAATGCGCCTGTGGCCACGACAAATCCAGATCGCGCGCCATCGCACGAATAACCGCCAATTGCTGAAAATCCTTTTCACCAAAGAACGCCATATCCGGCCGCACTTGATTGAAGAGTTTGCACACAACGGTTGCAACGCCATCAAAATGCCCCGGCCGCGAAGCCCCGCAGAAGCCCTCGCTGACACCTCGAACAGAGACATTGGTGACGAAATTCTCTGGACCGTCTGGGTACATTTCTTCGGGTGTCGGCGCCCAAAGCAGCGCGCACCCGGCGCTTTCGAGCATTTCGGCATCCGCATCGAGCTGGCGCGGATAGGCGTCGAGATCTTCATTCGGCCCGAATTGTGTCGGGTTTACGAAGATCGAGGCGACAACATGGTCGCAAGCGTCGCGGGCGCGCCTGACTAGGGTTAAGTGCCCATCGTGCAGAGCTCCCATGGTCGGCACAAGCGCGATTGTCTCACCGCTTTCTCGTAATTTTGCGACTTTTTTTCTCAACACATCGAGCGTGGTTGCTGTTTGCACCAGTTTGGCTCCCCAGATAACGTTTGGCTTGACATAGACGCTCGCCGCCTGTCCTCACAAGCGCAGCTGCACAGCATCGCTCAAGGTACTTGGATACAATCACCAGAATGGCTCAAACCGCCCACCGTATTGTCTTCGCCAATGAAAAGGGCGGAACCGGCAAATCGACCACGGCGGTCCATGTCGCGGTCGCTCTGTCCTATCTAGGTGCGCGGGTGACGGCTCTTGACCTTGATCCGCGCCAGCGCACCACGCATCGCTATATGGAAAACCGTGTTTCTACGATGGAGAAGCGCGGGATCGACCTGCCAACGCCGCAATGCGAGGTGTTTCGCGGGCGTAGCGAACAGTCGCTTCTGCTCGCGATTGACCGGCTTGAGAAAGACTGTGATTTTCTGATCATCGACAATCCAGGCCGCGATGACCCACTAGCACGGACGGCTGCCGAAAACGCCGATACGCTGGTAACCCCAATGAACGACAGCTTTGTCGATTTCGATCTTATCGGTCAGGTCGATGCGGAAACCTTCAAGGTCAAGAAATTGTCGTTCTTCGCCGAGCTGATTTGGGAAGCGCGGCTCAAGCGCAGCCGGGCAACAGTGCAAGGGCAGCGCCCTGAGATGGATTGGGTCGTCGTCCGCAACCGGACCGGCCATGTCGAGGCACGCAATATGGCCCGGATCGAGCAGGCGCTGACAGAAATGTCCAAGCGAGTTGGCTTTCGGGTGACGCACGGCCTTTCGGAGCGTGTGATTTACCGTGAGCTGTTCCCGTCCGGTCTGACGCTGCTGGACAAGGGCCATCTGGGTGAGCTCGGCACCAGTCATCTGATCGCGCGTCAGGAATTGCGTGCCTTGCTTAAAGCGCTGCATTTGCCTGAAATTCCTCGCCGTGAGCCCGGTTTGGCGTTAGGATAACATCATGCTTCGCATCGCAATCATACTTGCTATAATCTGCATTCTTTTCCGGTGGGCATTTGGCAAATGGCCGTGGCAAGGCCTTGGCGGCAAATCGACCCGCAGTCAGGCGATCTTTCGTGCCCGCAAATTGTTGGGCGTGGAACAAGGGGCCAGCCGGCAGCAGATTCTGGCCGCGCATAAGCGGCTGATCTCTATGGTTCATCCGGATAAGGGCGGCAGCAATGCCGCCGTTCACGAAGCGAATGATGCGCGCGATCTCTTGCTCGATGAACTGCCCGATCGCGGCGCAGATATTGGCAATGACGGTCCATCGCAGGATTGACACATTTGCCGTGCAATGGCGCCCAATAACGATGATGAAAATCACAGGAATACCTACTCAATGACCCATACATTCGATTCCACCGTCCTGCGCGAATATGACATTCGCGGGATCATCGGCGAGACGCTTGGCCCTGATGATGCGCGCGCGATCGGGCGCAGTTTCGGAACATTGCTTACGCGGGCCGGCGGCAAGACAGTGGCTGTCGGATATGATGGCCGCGTCAGCTCACCGATGCTCGAACATGCTTTGATTGAGGGGCTTACCGCGAGCGGCTGCGATGTGGTCCGGATCGGTCTGAGCGCGACCCCGATGCTGTATTACGCCGAGGCTTCAAGCGAAGAGGTGGATGGCGGCATTCAGATAACTGGCAGCCACAATCCCCCCAATTACAACGGCTTCAAAATGGTATTTCAGGGGCGTCCTTTTTTCGGCGCCGATATCCAGAAGCTCGGGGAAATCGCAGCAGCGGGAGACTGGGCTGACGGTGCCGGTGAGGTCAGCACGCGCGACATCATGGGCGAGTATGTCGAGCGCATGCTCGAAGGCCTCTCCGGGATCGACAACAGCGCTCTTAGCGGTCTCAAAGTCGGCTGGGACGCTGGCAACGGTTCTGCCGGCCCCGCTCTCGAAGCGCTCGCTGCCAAGCTCCCCGGGGAGCACCACCTGCTGTTTACCGACGTTGACGGGCATTTTCCAAACCACCATCCTGATCCGACTGTGGAGGCCAATCTGGCCGATCTGCGCGCTCTGGTCGCGGAGAAGAACCTCGATTTCGGAGTGGCTTTTGACGGTGATGGCGACCGGATCGGTGCGATTGACGGCACTGGCCGTGTGATCTGGGGTGATCAATTGCTGATGATCTATGCCGAGGATGTGCTCTCTTCAGAAGGCGGAAAGCATCAGGGCGCCACGATTATCGCGGATGTGAAGGCCAGCCGCGCGCTGTTCGATTCCGTTGCGCAGAACGGCGGCAAGCCACTTATGTGGAAGACGGGCCACTCGCTAATTAAGTCCAAAATGAAGGAAACAGGTTCGCCGCTCGCCGGTGAGATGAGCGGCCACGTGTTCTTTGCCGACACCTATTACGGGTTTGACGACGCACTTTACGCAGGCGTCCGCCTGCTCGCGGCGTCGGCGCGGCTTGGCAAATCGGTGACCGAGCTGCGTTCGGCGATGCCGGATATGCTCAACACACCGGAAATGCGGTTTCAGGTGGATGAGGTTCGTAAGTTCCCCGCAATTGCGGAAATCAGCGAGCGTCTCACCACCAGTCCCGGCCCCGAAGTGGAAGAGGTCAATGCGACCGACGGTGTTCGCGTGAATACCAAGGACGGCTGGTGGCTCCTGCGTGCTTCCAACACGCAAGACGTGCTGGTCGCCCGCGCGGAAAGCGACACGGAAGAGGGGCTCACGCGTCTGCTGGCCCAGATTGACGAGCAGCTAGAATTGTCTGGTCTTGAGCGCGGGGAGAGCGTTGGTCATTAACTCCACATCCGGGCGCGGAAATGGCGATTGGCCGTGGTCCGCGCTTGGAATACTTCAGACCAGCGATAAGGACGCAATCCACGCGGCCTATGCGGCCAAGCGTGCCGAACTCGATGCGCAGGCGATGCGCATCTCTGCCTTTGCCGAACTGACCGAGGCGCGCGAGAAGGCGCTCTTTCTTGCGTCGGAGATACTGCGTGAGGAAGCGCGCGGAGCCCCGGAAAAGTCCGACGATGCGGTTGACGTGGCAGCGTCAGGACAAGCACCCCTCGCCGAACCCGAACCCGAACCCGAACCCGAACCCGAACCCGAACCCGAACCCGAACCCGAACCCGAACCCGAACCCGAACCCGAACCCGAACCCGAACCCG